>JAYFRN010000028.1 GCA_034925865.1 Oscillospiraceae bacterium
AAGCATCTCAAAATTTGCTTCCGAACCGAAGCCCTTGTCGGCTATTACAACCATATCAGATATTCCCGATTCATTGACAGCCTGACCAAATGAAGTTACATCCCTGATGTTTCCGGGGACAATGCGATAATATACCGGGAGGAAAGCAATATGGAGAAAAGCGGATTTTTCAACTCATCGGACGGGGACCGAATCTATGACGCGACGGACTTCGCGGCGTATTTTGGAAGTCTCGTCTCAAACGGCGTATTTTACGCGGCGGCGACCAATCTGCAGGCGACGCCGGGGAGCGGGCTTGCGGTGAGTATCGCCGCGGGCGGCGCGTGGATTAGCGGTTACCGGTATGAAAACACGGACGCATTAAACCTGCCGCTCACCACGGCGAACGGGAGCAATCCCCGGATTGACCGGGTCGTTGTCCGTTTAAGCAAGGTCAGCCGAAATATTCGGCTTGCCGTCGTCGCCGGCACCCCCGCCGCGACGCCGGCGGCTCCAGCATTGACACGGACCAGCGACGTTTACGAACTTGGCATCGCCGACGTGCTGGTACCTGCCGCCGCCACATCAATCGTCGCGAACAATATCACCGATACCCGGTTGAACACCAACCTTTACGGACTGGTCAATTCGCTGGTGACGGCAGTCTATGAATAAGGAGGCGAACGACAGTGGCGTGGAATGTTATCATATAAGTAGAGTCGACAAAAGCCCAAAAATCTGATAGAATAAAAAAATCAGAAAGGGCGAAAGAAAATGATTTACAGTAAAGAATTCAAAGAAGAAGCGCTGAAATTATCCGATGAAATCGGAGTAAAGAAAACAGCGGAGCAATTAGGACTGCGATATTACACGATCGCGGATTGGCGGAAGAATCGCAAAGCTCAAAAGTTGAGTCCTGCGCTTACCGACACGGAACAAAAGAATCGATTCAAAGAGCTCGAACGCGAGAACGCCGAACTGAAAAGAGCCAATGATATCTTAAACTTAATATTTGAACATGGCAAAAGATAAAAGCGCCCAATGAGCGCTTTTAAAATAGCATTTTTTGAAATGTGGTGAATAAGTGTTATAAATAATATGTTAAAAAAAGTTTATTTACTTTGATTTGTAAATCTGCATTTAGGGTAGTTTGAGCATCCAATAAATGATCCGTTTTTACCGTGTCGTTCAACAAGAATACCATCGCATTTTGGACATTTTCCGCCGACTGCGGCATTATGATCATTATTCTCCTCTAAAGTCTGTATTGTCTTTCAGTTTAGCAATTCATGATTCCAGTGTATTTAATGTAAATATCGTGGCAATACCCATAGTAGTGGATGCCTGCATAGTGGCATTATTTTGCTGCTGGTTGATAATGGCATTCTGGGCCGCGTTACTGAGCGCTTGACTTGTCGCTACATATAGATTTCCCATGGCAATTGCGGGGGCGTCGCCAAGAATTTTTGAATTTACCTGAGTTACACTGTCTGTTATCTGAGAATTGATGGCAGTAGGGAATGCACCGGCCGAAATTTTTTCAAGCTCTTCATCCGTTAGTTTCAACGCTCCCATTTCAGCCAACACACCCCGCATTTCTTCTTTTGTAAAGCTCAAATGTGCGTCCTTTGCAAAGGAAACCACATCTTCCGGTAACTTCGGATTCATTTTATTCAGCTGTTTTTGCATGGTTTCATTGCTGGATAATTCCTCAAGAAATATCTTTGCGTTTTTTAATGACATAATGGCAACCTCCTCTTTATTTTTATTTATTCATAATTCGACTGTTCAGGCTTTCCCTGCAGACCGGTTTCCGACAGTACTTTAATATTGTTTAACATTTTGTTTCGACGTCATGCAGTGCAATAATATGTTGATATTCTATTTAAACGCCCCACCTTGCTGCATCCTCTTTCAGAGCAAAATATTACATATTTTACTCCCGTCGATAATTTTATTTTATTATACTTCAAACGATTGAAAATTTCAATTATTTGAAAGAAAGTTATTTGTTTTTCATTTGAAAAAAGCTATTTGTTTTTTCAGTTGAAAGAAGCTATTTGTTTTCACTCGCCTTGTATTTTTCCGGCAACTCATTCAATTCGGTGTCAGCCGAAGTAAAACAAGCTATATTTTATAGAATAATAACTCTTTTATCAAACTCATAAAATATAAGCTTAAAAGGCACAAAAAAGCCGAAACACTGATGGAATTACAGCATTTCGACTAAATTTTGGTCGGAGTGAGAAGATTTGAACTTCCGGCCTCTTGGTCCCGAACCAAGCGCTCTACCAAGCTGAGCCACACCCCGAAATTAATTATTAATATGTCGCATTAACGCAACGGGGTTATTATAGCATTCTCGCACATTGTTGTCAAGTACATTTTCACAAAAAAAAAGGTAAATATTTATTGATGTAAAAGCGTAATTATTTATTATTGCCGATTATTATTATTGTAATTTTTAAAAATCAGATGTATACTTTAATAAAATTAGCGCCTTTATATGGCATAGGAGGACTTTTTTGTGCAGAAGAATAATAGAAATAAACTTATTAATGAACTTTTGAAAAGCTCAGATGAAAAATTCAACGATGAAGAACTAATGCATATGCTGCTTGAGCAGAAGCTATCGACTGATTTAAGCGAAAATAATAAAAGATCGTCTCTTGGGCAAAGAGCATCAGATTCCGTAGCTAAGTTTGCGGGCAGCTGGGCATTTATATTTACTTTTCTGGGTGGTATGGCAATATGGATGGTATTGAATATTGTGCTTGATACCGATGCTTTTGATGTATATCCCTTTATTCTTCTAAATCTTGTTTTGTCATGCGTCGCGGCAGTACAGGCGCCTTTTATTATGATGAGTCAGAACCGTCAGGAAGTGAAGGACCGTGCACGAGCAGAAAACGATTATCAAATAAATTTAAAAAACGAGCTTGTTATAGACGATTTACATAAAAAGCTTGATGCTGTTATCGAAAACCAAAAAAAAATCATAGAGGCTCTTTCTAGAGCGGATATTATAAATATGAACGCAAAAGGCAAATGATAAGATTTGCCAGATTCATAAGAAAATTCCCGCGGCTTTTCGGCTGCGGGAAAATGTGTCGAATATATGGCTCAGGGCATGTTAGGAGCGGTTTTTGAATAAGTCAATCCGTTATACGCCAATCCGCTTTCACCAATAGTATAATCATAGTCGTTGTATCCATCCGCGTCATTCAGAGAATTATATAATCTGAGCTTGTTGTTGACAACACCATATTTATACGTTTTGACGTCGTTTTTGTAGACAAATCCGTCATTTCTGTAATCATATTTGTCTGCGCCGTTGTAATATACGCCATAAAGGGTGTTTACCGGAGTTGTATTAGGAATGGTGTTTTGAACAGTTCCAGGTGTTGTTACGATGCCTGTGTCTTTTGTATCGGTTGTTTTTTTATTTGGCTCACACGCCGTAAGGCAAATGCTAAGCGCTAAAAAAATTGCTGTTGATAAAACGACCGCAGCGATCGAAAGAAAAATTTTTCTTTTCATATTTACTCCATAATGTTAATTGGCTGAGGTTGCGGTTAATTTAACCGTCAGCCGATTATAAAATATTTTTGTACGTACGTCGCACAAATCTATTTTTTCCTCTTATTATCATATTATTCAATAATATTCAATTATAATAAAATTTATTGAAAATTTTTTATTTTAAAAATTCTTTTATTGAAAGCCATAGATGATTTATGTCTGACAAAATTTATACTTGTTTTACTATTGTGCATTGAGTTCAGCAGAATTATATAATAATATATTTAGGATAATTATAATGAATATTGACACATTAAAAATATTCTCTTTATATGGAGATAAATCTCCAAAGCAGCTTGCTTTACATGACAGCTCACGCGGAGATAATGATTTGCGACTCGTATATATCGTTAAATTTCCTAATAATGAAAAACTCGCCATAAAGGTAACACCCGATGTCGACAAGTTGTTGCAATAACGGAGCATAAATAATGATATATAAAATTGCAATATGTGATGATGAAAAAATTGAGCTAAAATATCTTTCTTCGCTTTTATCTGATTGGGCAGTAAAAACAGGAAACCTTGCTTCCGTTTCTGCTTTTGAAAGCGCAGAAGCATTCCTTTTCGATTATGCCGAACACAAGGATTATGACATACTGCTGCTTGATATTGAAATGAATAAAATAAACGGCATTGAACTCGCAAAAAAAGTCAGAGCTGATAATTTATCTGTACAGATTATATTTATTACAGGCTTTCCGGATTTTATATCCGAAGGATACGAAGTTGCGGCATTACATTATCTGATGAAGCCTGTCAGTTCTGACAAACTTTTTGAGGTACTTGACCGTGCCTGCCAACATCTATGTAAAGAAAAACGCGCGGTTCTTTTTAATACCGATGGCGAAATCATCCGTGTTTTCGCGGATGAAATTATATTTTCAGAAGCTTTTGCGCATTCGGTTATGATCAATAAAACCGACGGTTCATGCGAAGTTAAAATGTCGATATCGGAAGCGGAAAAGCTTCTCGGCGACGGTTTTATCCGCTGCCACCGATCTTATATAGTCGGGTTGAAATACGTAAAACGCATTACCAAAACCGATGTGATTCTCGACAACGGCAAAATGCTGCCGCTTTCGCGAAACGCATACAACAGTGTAAATCAAGCATTTATTGATTTTTATAAGAGGATTATAAATTAAAAATGACATTATTTGATATGATTTTCGGCCGGGCAATAGAACGACGTATATCTGAATATCAAAATGATCTTATTGCAAAGCATTACGACGAAGTTCAGAATATATACAGGCAAATGCGCGGTTGGCGTCATGATTATCATAACCACATACAGGTTATGAGAGTGCTTGTTTCCCAAGCCAGGAATGCCGGTGAAAATCATGATGATGAAGCTGCGCTTTACAATGAAAGACTTGATAAATATTTAACTGAGCTTAACAATGATTTATCTGCTGTCGATACTGTAATAAAAACGGGAAATGTTATGATTGATGCAATATTAAACAGCAAGCTGTCTTTGATAAAATCAAAAAACATTAATATAAATGCAAAGGCGGTCGTTCCGTCGGAGCTTAAAACATCGGAAATTGACTTATGTGTGATCATCGGCAACCTGCTTGACAACGCTATGGAAGCATGTTTAAAACAGTCTGAAACAAAAGACAGATTCATACGTATTTATATTGGCATTCTCAAAGAACAGCTGTATATCTATGTCTCCAATTCTGTCGGTGGTGAAGTTAAAAAAGCAGGTATGACTTATGTATCAACAAAATGCAGTGATACGCATGGTTTCGGGCTAATACGCGTTGACCGCATAGTAGACAAGTATAACGGCTATGTTAACAGGCAAAACGAAGATGGCGTGTTTGCCACAGAAGTCATGCTGCCATTATAGCTGCTTCTGTTATAATGCCCGTTAAAAAAGAGAAAAGCACCGGTATATGTGCTTTTCTCGCTGTTACAATATATTTGCTGGGTAAGGCGCGCCGGTCAGGTGTGCTTTACCCGTTTTCATACCTATTTATTAACTCGGAATTTAAATAATTACCGTAATAGAGAGAAATATACTGGCTTTTTTCTCTTATAAAACAATACTTATTTAATGTCTGCTGACAATCATGAAACACATACGACAGTAAGGAAAAGATGAAAACAATGATTGATCAGGTGCAAGGTTTTTAAGCTTTACAGCTCAAAAACCTTGCACCTCTAAATTGGTCGAATCCCGACCAATTTAGAAAACAGGTGGCAATCAATGAATGCTGAACTCCAAAATCAATGATTTTGGAGGGCTTTTCAACTGCCAAAACCTGTGCCGTTCGAAAACGGCATTATTCAGTAGACATTGTTTAAATGCCGTTTTAATAATAATCAACAGAAAGTATTCGCGTTAATAATTAAATGCCCTTTTTCGCTCTGTTGATTTTTTCGAGATTGGTGAAATTGTGCGTCGGAACAAGTCCGGGAATGGGCAATATTTTTTCGGATATGGCGTCGATAATCGTATCAGCCTGCGGGAAGAAGTATTTTTCAAGCTCATGCGACGGAGTGATCCAGTTGCGGCTGCCGACCACGACGGGAGGACCATCAAGATAGTCAAAGCAAAGCTCGGTAAGATTGGATGCGAAATCGCGCATTACAGAGTTTCTTTCGCATGCGTCTCCGACGATCACGATTTTTCCCGTTTTCTTTACAGATTCGATCACTTTTTCATAATTGAAGGGAACGAGTGAGCGGGCGTCGATAATTTCGGCGGATATTCCGTATTTATCCTTTAACAGTTTTGCGGCTTCAAGTGCGCGGTAAAGAACGGCACCTATGGAAAGAATGGTAACATCAGTGCCTTCTAGTTTTACATCTGGTTCGCCGAACGGAATTTCATAGTTTTCTACAGGTACGCCGCCTTTATGGAACTGTTCACCCATATCATATATGCGCTGGCTTTCGAAGAAAATGACAGGATCGGTTCCGGAGAGTGCGGAGCACATAAGTCCTTTTGCGTCATACGGAGTAGCGGGGAAGCATACCTTCAGTCCGGGGATATGAGCGGTGAGCGCTGTCCAGTCCTGAGAATGTTGTGCGCCGTATTTGCTTCCTACAGAAACGCGGAGAACGACAGGCATCTTAAGAATCCCAGCACTCATTGACTGCCATTTGCTGAGCTGGTTGAAAATTTCATCTCCGGCACAGCCGATAAAGTCTGCGTACATGAGCTCGACGATCGCTCTGCCGCCGCACATGGCATAACCCACTGATGTACCGACGATCGCGCTTTCGGAGATCGGAGCGTTAAAGAAACGCTGATAAGGAAGAGCTTCGGTAAGCCCTCTGTATACTGCGAAAGCACCGCCCCAATCGCGGTTGTCTTCGCCATACGCAATAGTCGTCGGATCTTTATAAAAACGGTCAATTATAGCTTCAAAGATACCGTCGCGGATATTGTATGTTTTTGATTTAGGAACCGCCTTGCCATCTGCTTCGAAGGCAAAGCGCGCTTTGCCGGCTATCGATTTAACATGGCTGTTTTCCGACATAGGCATGAGAACCTCGGGCTCTCTGTCGTCAAATTTCTCAACCTTTTTATTGGAAAACATGATTGATGAAATGGCATCCGGCTCTTTATCAAGATCCATTCTCGGTGAAACGGAATCATCTATGGCAAGCTTTATGATCTTGGTCATTCTTTCCTTGATAGCTTCTCTTGTGGCGGCAAGTTCATCCGTTGTAGCAATTTGGCCAAGGACAAGACGCTTTTCAAATGCTTCGATTACATCTTCCTGTTTCCATGCTTCAATTTCTTCCTGACTTCTGTATGTCGAGGAGTCGGACGGAGAATGGCCGGAGATTCTATATGTGACAACATCAAGAAGTGCCGGACCTTCACCGCGTAGCAAAGCGGCTTTTTTACGCTTATAAGCTTCGATTACGGCAAGCGGATTGTATCCGTCGACTCTTTCCGCGAGCATTTGGCTCGGAGTCACGCCTGCACCGATGCGAGCAGGCATATTATATGCCATTGTTTCTCCGTATGTCTGTCCGCCCATACCGTAGAAATTATTGAAAATATTAAATAGTATCGGAAGTCCTCCGCCGAGATCCTCTGGCCAGAGCTTTCTGATCTGATCCATAGCGGACATGTTGAATGCTTCCCATGCCGGTCCTCTGCCGAGAGCACCGTCTCCGAAGTTTGCGACGACAATTCCTTTTTTGCGGTTGATACGTTTATAGAACGCAGCGCCGGTTGCAATTGTGGCAGAGCCGCCGACAATCGCGTTATTCGGATAAATGCCGAACGGGAGGAAAAACGCGTGCATCGAACCGCCGAGACCCTTATTAAATCCGGTGGTGCGGGCAAAAATTTCGGCGAGAGCACCATAAAGTAAAAAGTCTATGGCGAGATCTTTTATGTCGCCTTTCTTTCCTTCTTTACCTTCAACGACCTTGAGAATCGAACCGCCGAGGAATTCCTTCATGATATTATAAAGCTCGTTGCTTTCGAGCTTTTCAATTGCGGAAAGACCCTTTGAGAGGATTTCTCCGTGACTTCTGTGGGAACCGAATATAAAGTCATTTGTATCAAGGCAGAACGCTTCTCCGACGGCGCTTGCTTCCTGACCGATTGAAAGGTGAGCGGGACCCGGATTATTATATTCAATTCCGTTATAAGCGCTCTTTGTCTTGATATCATTGAGCATCGTCTCAAATTCGCGTATGACGGACATATCGCGATATATATTGAGAAGCTCTTCTTTGGTGAATAATTTCTTTTCATCTTCGATCGAAAGGTTATATGTGTTTACCGGAATAGGTTTGAATTCGATCATCCCGGCTTTTCTTACTTCCTTGGGATCAATAAATTGGCTCTTTGGCATATTTAAACTCCTTTATTTTATATCTATATTATTGAAACATCGCTTCGCGTATGACTTCACATACGGTGGGATGCGGGAAAACGAGCTTTTGAATATCATTCACACGCATTTCGGTTTCAATCATCAACGCGGCACCGTATATAATTTCCGAGGCATATGTTCCATATATGTGAACTCCCAAAAGAACATTGTGCTTATTATCTATTATGAGACGGATAATACCGTTTCCTCCTTCGTTTTCCGCTATATATCTGCCGCTGAAACGAAGCGAGGTTTCCACAACCCTGACATCAAGCTTTTTTGACGCGGCGCTTTCGGTGGTTTCACCCACACTGGCAACCTCCGGATTAGTGTAAATAACCGCGGGAATAGAAAGATAGTTTACGCTGTCTTTCCCTCCGGTCATATTATCTACGGCGACTTCGCCTTCGCGGTAAGCTGTATGAGCAAGCATAGATTTGCCATTAATGTCGCCTGCCGCCCAAATACCCGGAATGTTTGTTTTCATAAAGCGGTCTGTAACAATCGCGCCGCGTTCTACGAGAACTCCGACGTTTTCAAGACCGATGCCTTGAGAGCGCGCACGGCGGCCGATTGAAACGAGAACCTTGTCACATTTTACGATGTCGGATTTTCCGTCTTTTTCAAAGCTGACCGATCCGTCCTTTATGCTCGTAACCTTTGCCCCGAGAATAAATTCCACGCCACGTTTTGCGTATTCCTTCTGTAGGAGAGTGGAGATTGCGCCTTCTGTCGGGCCGGCGATATGATCGAGCATTTCGATTACATATACCTTTGTGCCTACAGAATTAAAATAGCTGGCCATTTCAAGACCGATAACGCCGCCTCCGACAACCGCAAGCGTTTTTGGAAGCTCTGTAAGATCAAGGGTTTCGCGGTTTGTCATTGCAAATCCGGACGAGAGAGAATCCTTAAGACCGTCGATAGGAGGAAGCGCTGGGGATGAGCCGGTGCATATCAAAAGACGTGCGGCTTTGTATTCCTTACCGCCGGCTTCAACCGTAAAGCCCTCGGAGTCTCTGCCGCTTATCTTGCCAGAGGCTGATATAATTTCAACTCCTGCTTTTTTCAGCTTTGCGGCAACTCCGCTGACAAGTGTTTTTACTACTTTATTCTTCCTGGCAACTACCTTGGCATGGTCGACGGACGCTCCGGAAAATGTGACTCCGTAGTCCGCGGAATGCTTTGAATAATCGTAAATTTTAGCGGAGTAAAGTAAGGTTTTTGTGGGAATACAGCCTTCGTTTAAGCATACTCCGCCCAAAGCGTGTTCTTCGATGAGAAGAGTTTTCAGCTTTTTATGTGCTGCGCGTTCGGCTGCGTTATAACCGGCCGGGCCGCCGCCGAGGATTAAAAGATCATACATGGTTTTTGCCTGCTCCTTTATTTTATGAGAAGAAGATCAAAGCTCTCAAGGTTGGCACAAAGTGCTTTAAGGAATTTAGCCGCGGGTGCGCCGTCGAGAGCTCTGTGATCAAATGTGAGCGACAGACCCATTGCCGGATAGAATACATCGGCTCCGTTTACTTCTTTTACGCGGCGAGTAATTGTATCGACTCCAAGAATACCAGTTTGCGGCGGATTAATAACCGGAGTGAAGCTTTCAATTCCCATAGCGCCGAGATTTGAAACGGTGAAAGTAGCTCCCTGAAGCTTGTCAGGATTTATGCTCCCGCTTTGAGCTTCGGTGATCAGCTCTTTTACTCGGCGTGACAATTCATTGAGCGAGAGCTTATCTGCGTTGAAAAGTGTGGGGACCATAAGCCCTCTGTCGGTATCAACAGCGACGCCGAGGTTCACGCTGTTGAAATACCTGATCTTATTATCGAGCAAATGAGCATTCAATTCTTTAAAGCTGCCTATTGTGCGTGCTACAGCGAACAGAATCATATCGTTAAGCGTAATATTTTCAAGCTTGAGCTTTTCGGCGTTTGTTTTTAGGTTGGCACGGAGAGCCTGAAGCTTTGTCGCGTCAAAGCTCGAGTTGAGCGTGAGCTGAGCCATATTTGCGAGCGAAGCCTGCATCGATTTTGCAATAACCTTTCGAATATTGGTAAGCGGAACATCGGTATAATCGGTTGCGGACTGTTGTTCTTTCAGTTCAGGCTTAACGACTACGTTGATATCGGCGGATTTTGACTTTTCGGTATCGGCAATTACTACTCTTCCGCCGATTCCCGAACCTTCGGCTGCTGTGATATAATTATCCTTTGCGGCGGCGGACACTGTATAGCCCTTGTCAAGAAGGGAAACGATATCACGTTCTATAATACGTCCGTCCGGACCGGAAGGGATAGCTTTGAGAAGATCAGCTCCGGTTTTTACAGCAAGAAATTTTGCTCTGGGAGAAATTTTGCTTATATCTGCTTTTATTCCTTCGGAAGATATAACAATTCCGGGAACAGGGGATGAAGCGGAAGAGGAAGAAGAAGCAGACTGATCGGATTTTGCTTTATCGGCATCGGATATGGTTTCATGTTTTTCCATAGCGGAGGCGCCGGTAAATGATGAAATATCTTCTCCTGCGGATCCGATGATACATACATTTTCAAGGCAGGGAACGTCCTCGCCTTCTTCTTTGAGAATTGCCAGGAGTGTTCCTTCAACTGTGGATATTTCGTCGAATGAGCTCTTGTCTGTTTCATATGAAAAGAGCACATCGCCAATTTTTATTTCATCTCCGACGGATTTTTTCCACGATGTGATGGCACAGCTTTCGACACTTTGACCCTGACGCGGCATAATTACTGGTGTTACCATAGTTAATGACCTTTCTATTAGAATAATGAATAATAACTTATCAACGCGGCAGTTTAATAATGACCACCATATTAGAGAAAAGGCTCCGGGATACGGGCTTTTCTCTTTTAAAAATATTATTAAATTGCGATTTAATAGTAATGCTTTGCTTTTTATTCAGTAACCAACACTTGAATTCCGAGCTTTTCGGTTTTAACGGTAAATTCCGCCGGAAGCGGCTTGTCTGTGATGATTGTACTGACACTGGTCAGATCACAGAAAGTAAAGGGAAGGGTTTTGCCGATTTTATCGGAAAGCAACAGAATAACAACCTTTCGGGCTTTTTCTGTAACTGCATGCTTGAGTTTTGATTCATTGAAATTTCCGGATGAAAAACCTTCTTCAAGAGAAAAACCGGACGGAGAAATAATTGCGATATCTATATTTATGGAATTGATATATTGGAGCGCGATATCACCTGAAACGGAAAGATTGTCGCGATTGACGAATCCGCCGACGAGATTTACCATCACCTTTTGGTGCTTTAAAAGAGCAAGAGCAATATTAGGGCCTGAAGTTGTCAGATTCAGACGAACTTCAGGAATATAACTGCATAATTCTATGCAAGTTGTGCCGGAATCTATATATATTGATCTGCCCGATTCGAAAAGAGAAGACGCTGTTTTAGCAAGCTTTTGCTTGATGTGTTTGTTTTCCGACAGCCGCCGCTGAAATGATTCTTCTTCTGAAGACAGGATGTATTTCATTGATCTTGCTCCGCCTCTTACCTTGATAACGTCGCCTTGTCTTTCGAAAAATTCTATATCGCGCCTCAGTGTCATGCTCGATATATTAGGGAAACGTTCTTCAAGTTCCTTAAGGCTGGTAAAGGGCTTTGATACAAGAATATCATGTACTACCTGTTTTCTTGTGTGATTCATGCTGATTACCTGCTTTCATCTACAGTGTTAATATTCACAAAAACATGTTAATTATAACATTGCTTTCTACCAATGTCAACTGTAAAATTATATTTATCATTATTATAAGCAGCAATTGAATGAACTTATTCTTCAGAACGTTATATCGGCAGTTAAATATAACATAGAAGGCCAAATGTTTTGAAGAGCTGGCACAACCTGCTGGAAAAGTCGTACAAACCACACAGTCATCCCAAACAGCATACGAAAGCCGAAAAAGAAGGCAAGCCGTAAACTTTACAATCTCCACCTTGACAAAGCTTCTCTCCTTCGTGTCACCTATCATTGACATTTCAACACATATTTTTCAAAAAATAGACGAATGCTATTGACAAAACCGGTTCATTCGAATATAATTCTAGTGTTTCAATTTTGGGATGTAGCCAAGCGGTAAGGCACAAGACTTTGACTCTTGCATCTCGCTGGTTCAAATCCAGCCATCCCAGCCAGCGACATGTCGCCGCGGACAATGACGTGCATGAATATTCATGCGCGTTATTTGTTTAAAAAGAGGCTGTAACAAATTTCGTTTTACTACAGCCTCTTTGGCGGCATATTTTTTAATTTATTTGCAGGCTTGCAACTGATATGTATAAAGCGACCGGAAAAGGTACCGAGACTTCATGAAATTCAAATTGCTCGGTAAATAATGTTTTCATAGTTATAAATCATAAAATATACAAATATCGCTCTTCGCTTTTATTTTCGTAGAATATAACATTTATTATCGCGATCAACTTCATTTTTTTCAATAAATCCGACCTTAGTGAACAACTTTATACTTGCAATGTTGGAATTTTCTATTACAGCAGAGAGTTGTCCTTCCGGATTCGGTATATAATTCGGAGTATGCGTTATCAATTCGCGTAAAACAGCCTCACCTACTCCCTTGTTGCGATGTTCCGGTGCAATTATGACTGTACAGATACATAACGGATTATAAATTTCAATAAGCCCTACCGGTAAATCATCGTCATAAATTAAATATACAAAGTAATTCTTACCTTGGATATAACCAAGTTCTAAATTTCCTTGACTATCATAGATATCGTTTACGCCGCTGATAATTGCTGAATAATAATCCCAAAAGCAGTCAATGTTCAAAAATCTCTTTACTGCGTAATCCTTGAGCCAAGACTCCACTTCTCCGTTATAAGTATCATATTTTCTCCATATCAACATAGTCTGATCCTCCTCATTTATACTGCAAGCTTTATACTCTGTACTTTTCTAATTAGTTATACCAAATAAATCGATTTTTGTCATAATAATGTGGAAGTTTTCCGTATTCATTATTGTATTCTAATTAATTTTTTTGTTATTGACAAAGAATTATACATATGATATACTGTATGAGTATTCAAAATAATTGCTTTGTTTCACATGTTTTGCGAATCATTGAGTTTGATGATTTGTAGCATGTGATTTTTATTTTTAATAATGGATAAATATTAAGCGGTAATAAAATAATAATCGTTATATGAGAGAAATTCAATATACCATATCCTTTTTTTAAAGTGCGATTATTATTGACTGGTCACCGAGTTAATAATAAGTTTTGAGTCGCCCTAAATGAATTGCGGTACAATAAAATGGTTTAACGCGGAAAAGGCCTTGGCTTTATCTCTGACGACAACGGCGGAGATGATCTCTTTATACACTTTTCTTCCATCGTTTGTAAATGCTGCAAGTCGCTTACGGACGATCAGAAGGTCACTTTTATTATTGAAAGAGATTCTAAAAAATAGAAGCTATGAGCAGCCAAAGTTCGTTTACTTGTTCTATTAAAAGCCGCCATCAAGCGGTAAAATATTTGAATATAATAAAATTATTAATATTAATTGGAGAATTATGCTATTTAGCGAAATGAAATTAACGAATCCGCTTTTAAAAGCTATTGAAAAAGCCGGATATAGTACGCCTACTCCTATACAGGAAGAAACAATCCCGCATGTCCTGAATGGACGTGATATTCTTGGATGCGCGCAGACCGGAACAGGAAAAACAGCCGCATTTGCACTGCCTATACTGCAAAGGCTGACAGAAACTTCAGATGAAAGCAGGACCGTCAACCGCCCGATAAGAGCATTAATACTCACACCCACAAGAGAGCTTGCTATGCAGATATATGAAAACTTTGTTCTATATGGCAAGAATCTTTCTTTGCGTGCTGCTGTTATTTTTGGAGGGGTGAACCAGAATCCTCAGGTAAAGGTTTTGTCATCCGGTATAGATATACTTGTAGCTACGCCTGGTCGGCTGAACGACTTGATAAACCAAAAATTTGTAAATCTTGAGTATGTTAAGACCTTTGTGTTGGATGAAGCTGACCGTATGCTTGACATGGGATTTATAAAAGATGTTAAAAAAATAATATCCCTTCTTCCGAAGAATAAGCAAACACTTCTGTTTTCTGCCACCATGCCGAGTGAGGTTGAAACTCTGGCGCTCGGCATGCTTAATGATCCTATTACGGTGAAGGTGACGCCTGTTTCAAGCACAGTGGATAAAACCGCCCAGAGTGTGTATTTTATCAGTAAAGCTGATAAAATAACGCTCCTTTTGGATCTGCTAAAAAATCAAGGAGTGTCGACAGCCTTGGTGTTTACAAGAACAAAAAGCGGTGCTAATCAGGTTGCACGGCTGATAGAAAAAAGCGGTATTAAGACAATGGCGATACACGGAAACAAGAGCCAGTCTGCTCGTCAGGCGGCGCTTGCAAAGTTTAAAGATGGAAGAATCGATGTTCTTGTGGCTACAGATATTGCCGCGCGTGGAATTGATGTAACCGGATTGCCGTTTGTTATTAATTACAATGTGCCGGAGGAAGCGGAGTCTTATGTCCACCGGATAGGCAGAACGGGACGTGCCGGTCTTGACGGAACAGCAATTACATTTTGCTGCAACGAGGAACTGGATTATTGGCGTAGTGTCGAGAAACTTATAGGTAAAAACATACCAGTAAAAACTTGTCAGTGGAGTATAACCGATATAAAAGCGGTTGCTCCTCATTCCACAGCTAATAATCATTATGGTACGCCAAATAAGAGGCTTTCCAGATCAGCAATTCCCGCCGCCAAAGAAACACTCACTGAAAAATCATTACACAGACAAGCTGCAAAATATCAAGGTGACAGACAGAGCAGAAAAAACAGTAGTGAAAAATTCAGATAGGGGGTTAGACGAGATGGTAACAGACAGCAGGTTTTCGAAAAATCTAAAATAGATCTACGGTTGAAGCGATACGTAAATTCATCAAGATATGATTGAATATACTTGCCGACAATTCATGAAAAGTACCGTCAATAAACAGTTTCGCGTTACCAACCTTACTACCTATGACGCTTTCTAATAACGATTTCCATAATAAAAGCGAGCGCCGGAATTCCATTTGGAATTCCGGCGCTTTATTAAAAATTACTTTATTTCTATCATGCTCTCATCCCACATGGACGGAGCTGAATAACCCATGAAATTTACAAGCGTAGCTGCGATATTTGAAAGCCCGAATTGTTTTCCTGATTTTACAGTATAAGAATCCTTTGCGTAGTTGTCATAAATAATACATGGGACGGGATTTAAGGTATGGCTCGTCTTTGATTTTTTATTTCCGTTTTTATCGACTGCGGGAAGGTGAGTCTTTTTATCTATTTCATACATTTCATCCGCGTTTCCGTGGTCCGCGGTTATTAAGCAAATACCCTTTGCTTGATCGACAGCGGCGAGAATACGTTTCAGGCAAATATCAAGCGACTCGACTCCTATAATGGTTGAGTCAAGAGAGCCGGTATGTCCGACCATGTCTCCGTTCGGAAAATTGGCACGGATAAAACGGTATTTTCCGGATTTTATGCTGTCCACAAGAATATCGGTGATTTCCGCGCATTTCATCCAGGGACGTTGTTCAAAAGGAACAATGTCAGAAGGAACCTCTATATATGTTTCGGTTTTATCGTCGTATTTGCCGGATTTGTTTCCATTCCAGAAATATGTGACATGACCATATTTTTGCGTTTCGGAAACAGCAAGCTGAGTTACTCCCGTGCCGGCGAGATATTCACCCATTGTATTTGTAATTTCAGGTGGATTTACAAGGAAACGGGAGGGAATATGAAGATCGCCGTCATATTCGAGCATTCCTGCATAGCAAACCTTCGGGAAACGCACACGGTTAAAGGTTGTAAAGTCTGTTTCCTCAAAAGCCCGTGAAATTTCTATTGCACGGTCACCGCGGAAATTAAAGAAAATCACGCTGTCTCCGTCGTTAATCGTCCCCACAGGCTTGCCGTTATCCGCTATGACAAAGCCGGGAAGATCCTGATCTATCGCATGGGTTTCTTCTCTGTATGTTTTAACTGCTGCTTCAGCGGAAGGAAACTGTCTTCCTTCGCCGAGTACGTGTATATGCCATCCGCGTTCAACCATAGCCCAGTTGGCTTCATATCTGTCCATTGTGATGTTCATTCTGCCGCCGCCGGATGCTATTCTGGCATTGAAATGGCTGTCATTGATAGAATTAAGAAAAGCTTCAAACGGCAAGATATAATCAAGGGCGCTTGTTTCTCCGACATCGCGTCCGTCAAGCAGGGTATGTATACGGACAAGCTTGATGCCCTCGGATTTAGCTTCGGTTATGAGAGCCTTGAGATGATCAATGTGAGAATGAACGTTTCCATCGGAAAACAGACCAATAAAATGCAGCGTAGAGCCGTTGCTTTTGCAATTAGTAATTATTTCTCTCCATCCGCGTCCGGAAAATAATGCTTTTGATTTGATAGACACGCTGACTAGCTTTGCGCCCTGTTCGAAAACCTGTCCTGCTCCGATAGCATTATGTCCGACTTCGGAATTGCCCATGTCATCGTCGGAGGGAAGTCCGACTGCGCGTCCGTGAGCTTTGAGGGCGAGCATTGGATAATTATTCATCAATTTGTCAAGCACCGGCGTACGGGCAAGTTTGACGGCATTGCCTTCTGACATGGGCGCAAGACCTACGCCGTCGAGAATTATCGCGACTACCGGACCAGAAATATCCGGGGATACTGTAAGCTTGGTAAGTTCAGCCATTAATTTTTACTGCCTTCATCTTTCTGCTTTTTGGATTTGCGCTTATTACGCACAATAAATATTATAATGATAATTATAACAGGTATGACGATAAAAGGCAATACCGTGACAAGTGCAAGAAGCAGAAATTCACCAAAATCAATAAGCGCCTTCCATGAATCCTTTAAACGCTGTAACAGTCTGGTAAGAAGCGGATCTGACGGGTTCACTTCCTTCGAATAATCATATACTTCGTTAAGTGTGACAGTGACCGTAGAATAAGCGATAAGCGCATCGTATTTGTTAAGTGTACCCGTAAGAGATTCGATATTGTATCTTACATTTGTCAGTGCGTTTTCAAGCGTTATTATGTCGGCCATGTTCTCGGCTTTTTCAAGAAGCGCAAGATATCTTGATTCCTGTATGCGGTATTGATTAAGACGGGATTCTGTATCAAAATAGTTATCGGTCACATCGTCTGTATCGCTCGTGAGTTGCTTAACATTACCCAGTGAATCCGGATCGGATAAAAATTCGTTGAGTTTGTCGGCTGGGACTCGGATTACGGCAGTGTAACTACGGGTCGATCCCGCTTTCCCGCTGCCGTGTTCGTTTGAAGATTCGATATATCCGCCGACTGAGGTAATACGGTCCATAATTGCGTTATATGATTTAATGTATTCGAGTGTTTCAAGCGTTAAAGCGGCTGTTTTGATCAGCTTTCTGCCGGCGGTTACGTCCGGATTTTTATCAGAAGTATAATCTGACTGATGTGGACTTTCATATTCACCTGAGCTGCCTTTGTTTGTCGAAGAGCCATTATCATAGGATGGCGCGCCGCCTGAACCGGGTGCGCTACTTTTTTGCTCACTTGAATTCATGATTGAACTGCACGAAGCAAGAATAAAAACAGCAGCCAATATGAATGCTATTATTGCGAACAAATATCGTTTTTTCATGGTGTTTATACCTTTCTATAATGATATCTTTAAAAAACAGACGGTGATCATAATGTCATGAAAGTGAAAGCAGATAATGCTTATGTATTTATAAGAAAATTTTCAATAACAAATTATGGTATATTAGACTTATGATATATGAATTTGTTCCAATAAGATATTATACCAATATTTAACAAAAGGCTTTATTTAAGTTTTAATTCTAATTCTCTTTGATAGAGCAGATATCCTTTATTACTTCTCCTGCAATTATAAGCCCCGCTACACCGGGGACAAATGGCGCACTTGCGGTCAGTGGCTTAACCTGAGCGGAAAAGTTCTGCTTTTTTGGCGGTTCGGTCGAATAAACTACCTTGACACCGGTTATTCCGCGTTCTCGGAGAGCTTTTCTGATCACCTTGGCCAGAGGACACACGGCGGTATTTTCAATATCCGAGACAACGAATTTCGTCGGATCAAGCTTGTTTCCCGCTCCCATACAGCTGATAATCGGGATACCCGATTTTTTTGCGGTTTCGATCAGCAATAGCTTTGAAGGAACACTGTCGATAGCATCAACTATATAATCAGCGCCGGAAAGATCAAACTCTCCGGCGTTTTCCGCGTTGAAAAATTTACATATGGCAGTAACACATGCGTCCGGATTTATATCGAGTGCGCGGCTTTTCATCAGCTCGGCTTTATATTTTCCGACCGTGGAGGTAAGCGCGATGAGCTGACGGTTTATATTTGAGCTCTCAACAGTATCGCTGTCGATAAACACTAGGTTTCCGATTCCCGCACGGGCAAGAGCCTCGGCGCAATACGATCCGACCCCGCCTATGCCGAATACGAAAACTCTAGCGGCGGAGAGCGTTCTCAACGATCCGGCTCCTAAAAGAAGCTCGGTTCTTGAAAAATCCGGTAATGCGTTATTATTTATAATCATTGATTTTATATATTGTCGGATCCTTTGCTTTTTAATATTCTTATCTTATATACTCCATATAGAATTGCTATAAAATATGCGTGTACAAGGTTAATCACAATTTCTTCGGCGATTCGTGGCAGCAATAAAATCAAAAATTCTCTGCCAACCCAAGCGGGAAGGAAAATACGCAGTATTTCCGTATTTATTGTTGTGACAAACACACCGGCGCATACCACACAGATAAAAATTCTTAAGAATTCAAATCCGTTTGCGTTGTCTGCCGGGTTTCCGCTTGACAATATGCTGGAGCGGCGTTTGGATTTGATAATACAATCAATCAGAATTATCAGTCCGCCTAAAAGCGCGGCGGCTTCGAATCCGACCGTTATCAAATTAATATAACCGGCAAGATACTTTCTGAAGGTATCGCTTGATTTGAAGACGAATCCGTCGGCTTCATATGAACTTGAGCTTAATATTGATGTAAAATCAGGTTGATTATCGATTTTTACAAATTCAATGCCGGCATTATTGGCAAATTTTTGGGCTTCGGAACCGGCTTTACCGTAAATTACAAGTCCATCGATGCCAGAAAAAATACCATTTGGAATTGTTTTAATCTGAGCCGGAATCGTTATCCTATCAAGGCTTGTATTATTCGAAAAAGCATCTTTGTCAAGCTTGGTTACGGCGGATTGATAACCGTCGACCGTTACAAAAGACGGTATAGTAATTTCGGCTGTATCCGGAGCCGATGAAAGAGTTATCGTATCATTGTTGTATTTTGCAAGAGAAACTGCAACTGAAGATAAAAATCCGATATTCTTATCCTCAAGCGTTCCGCGTGTGGGTAAATTATCTTTTACCGCAAAAAAGCTATTGGAAATTCCATCTGATTTTAAAGAAAGCTGTGTTGAAAAACCGAATACTACAAGCACAGCGAGGACAGCTCCGACCGCTGAGCGGGAAAAAGCAGGCTTGTATTTTTCCTTTTTTGTTAAAAGACGCCATAACAGACCTTTAATAAATCCTCCGCAAAATGCGGTTAGAGTGAGCCACGGAATATAAGCTCCGTCCGGCTTAATCATTGCACCCAATAAATCCGACAGCGCTGACACGGCGCCGCCGTAAAACGGTCCGAACAATATTGCCGGGAAAGCAGTAAAAATGCCGGCAAAGCCGATACGCATTCCATTGGCTCCCAACATAGGAAGCGAAATGGAAAGAAACAACTTTGAGACCAGCGCGAGAGCGAGAAAAACAGCCGAAAGAGTGATTTTGCGCAACAGTACGCGGCTTTGCGATGCTTTGGAAATTCTGGGGGTTGGTGAAATATTTTGCATAAAAAAACCTCCTGTGGCAGATTTGCGTTGCCGCACAGGAGATAGATACTCCGTAATGCAGCAGCGGGATGCGACATATTCACCGCAAGAGGCGTTAAAAACGCTTCTATTCGTCCGCGCGGCAACTCCCCGTCCGCTCGGCACTGTGGCGGTATAACCCGCCGGCGCGAATACATCTACTCTGCTATTTTGATGAATCAATGATATATCAGGTTCAATATTTTGTCAAGACATATTCAAAAGAAATAGCAATAAATTTGTATTTAGCTCAAAATCAGAAAAAAATTATTAACGTACTTATTAACTCGGCATTTAAATAATTATCGCTTAAAGAGAGAACAAGCTTTGATATATGCTTATATCCTCTCGGATACATTATTAAATATATAATAATGATCATGATGCATAAATATAGCAAAAGTTAATCTGAATAATATGTAATAACAATGTATTGAAAAACAGTCGTATATAAAGTATAATAGAGATAACAGTATGATTGTATACAATCATACAAAGATACGGGAATTCACCTAAAGGAGCCAAAGATGATAGAATTTTCAAAAAAGACGAATGTATTGGAGCAGGATACATATAAATACACTCTGCAGGATGTTGCCGAGCCGAACCTTTTCAGAGAAATTTACCCATACACTGAGGTTCCGAAGGTGCCCTTCAATTTTCGTCGCGTCCCGATGGAAACGCCGGAAAAGCTCTGGATCACGGATACTACATTCCGTGACGGTCAGCAGTCATTAAAGCCTTATTCAGTAGAACAGATTGTTAAAATATACGACATGCTTCACCGGCTCAGCGGACCCAACGGCATTATCAAACAAACAGAATTTTTTGTTTACAGCAAAAAAGACCGTGAAGCGCTTGAAAAATGTATGGAACTCGGATATGAATTTCCGGAGATAACAACATGGATCAGAGCGAACAAGAATGACTTTAAGCTTGTAAAAGATATTGGCATAAAAGAGACAGGCATCCTTGTCAGCTGTTCGGATTATCATATATTCAAAAAGCTCGGACTTACTCGTCAGCAGGCTATGACACATTACCTGTTTGTTATCCATGACGCTCTTGAGGCCGGATTATCTCCGAGATGTCATTTTGAAGATATCACACGGGCTGATTTTTACGGCTTCGTCGTGCCCTTTGCAAATGCGCTAATGGATCTTTCGCGTCAGTCAAAAATCCCAGTCAAAATCCGCGCGTGCGACACCATGGGCTACGGTGTGACATATCCAGGCGCGTCATTGCCACGCAGCGTACCCGGAATAATATACGGACTTAAGCATTATTCCGACGTTCCTTCGGAGCTTATTGAATGGCACGGACATAACGATTTTTACAAAGGTGTGACCAATGCTGCATACGCATGGCTCTACGGAGCATGCGCGGTTAACTGTTCACTGCTTGGGATCGGTGAACGTACTGGCAACGTACCGCTGGAGGCAATGGTATTTGAATATGCTTCAATTCGCGGAACCACCGACGGAATGGATACGCGCGTAATAACTGAAATCGCAGATTATTATAAAAAAGAAATCGGATATGAAATACCTGTAATGACTCCTTTTGTGGGCGAGCATTTCAATCTCACAAAGGCGGGCATACATGCGGACGGTCTGTTAAAGGATGAAGAAATATATAACATCTTCGACACCAGAGCGATCCTTAATCGTCCCGCTTCCGTTGCTATTTCCAATACTTCCGGAGCAGCCGGAATTGCATATTGGCTTAATAATTATTTCGCCATTCTGGAAGAATCCCGTATTGATAAAAAGGCTGCCGTTGTTGAAAGAATGAAAGCTGCCATTGACAGCGAATACGAAAACGGGCGCCAAACAGTAATGAGCAATGAAGAATTGGTTTCTATCGCCAGGACATCTGACATCGAAGGAATAATTCCTTCGGAGGATTAATAACACATATATGAAGTTCATTGGGAACACTAACACTAATTCTCTGTTCAACGCCGTTTATACGGAGCTTCGGGATGCGATTCTCGAAGGAACGCTTGTTCCCGGAGAAAGTCTGATAGAAACAAAAATTTCGCAGGAGCTTGGCGTGAGCCGGACTCCCGTAAGAGAGGCAATCCGTCAGCTTGAGCATGATGAGCTTGTGAGAACCATACCTAACAAGGGCGCCGTGGTGATAGGAATATCCGTTGCTGATATAGATGATATGTATACTATTCGTATTTTTACGGAAGGACTTGCCGCGGAATGGGCGACCGAGCATATCAGCGACAATGAGATAGAGCAGCTTAGAGAAATCGTGGAGCTTCAGGAATTTTATGCAGTAAAAAATGATTATATTCAGGTATGGCAGCTCGATGGAAGATTTCATACTATAATATACGACGCATGTAAAAGCAGAATCCTAAAGCATGTTTTATCAAATTTTCATAGTTATGTCGCCCGTGCCCGGGAGCTTTCGTTTAAAACAGAACAGCGTACAGCCTTATCTGTTGAGGAGCATCGGCTCATATATGAAGCGATGCGGGCAAGAGATGGAGCCGGCGCTAAAAAGCTCACCGAACAGCATTTAATAAATGCAAAGAAAAGCGTACTTGAATCAATCAAAGATATAAATGCCTGATACATTAGAACAAAGCTGCGATAAACTCAAAAAAGTTTATCGCAGCTTTGTTCGTTAGAATTATGTATTTTACAACGCGACGATTATTAAAACGGCATTAAAATAAGCTTTGTTTTATAAGAGAGAAAAGCCCATATGCCAGAGCCTTTTCTTCTTTAAGCAGAAGCAATCTCTGAATTCTTATAATCTCAATGATGAACCAAATTCCTTGCCATGGATATTATCCTCAATTTTTATAATATATTATTTGTTTTTCTATTGACATCTGCTTTTTACGGTGATATTATAAGTGTGCTATAACAGGTAGCACACTTATGGAGGGATTAAAGTGTTTGTAATCGATTATACAAGCAAGGCACCCATATTTGAGCAAATTAAGACGCAAATACTTTCGTTTGTCTCCTGCGGAGCATTAAAACCGGGAGACAGGCTGCCTTCGATAAGGATGATATCTTCTGAACTTAGTATTAATTTCAACACGGTTAAAAAAGTGTTTTCCGATCTTGAAAGAGACGGAGTGATTATAACCGTGATCGGCAGCGGGAGCTTCATTGCAAAAGGAGCGGTCAGAAATCACGCGGCAATAAAAAACGCGACGGCTGCTTTGACAGAGGCCGCTGCTGTCGCAAAAGCAGCGGGTATCAATGAGGACGAAGCAACGAAAATCATTAACCATGTATATAAAACTGAGGAGGGTAATAAATGATTAGAGTTAACGGAGTATCCAAGATATTTGACGGCGTTCCGGCTCTTGATGGAATAACTCTTTCTGTCAATGATTCGTCGGTGTATGGGCTTATTGGATACAATGGAGCGGGGAAGACCACACTTTTAAATTTGGCAAGCGGCTTATACAAGCCGGACGGAGGAAAGATCGAAATTGATTCTTCGGGAGGTATCCGAAGCCCGTTTAATTGCCCGGAGGCAATGAGGGAGATGTTTTATGTGACGGATGATTTTTATTTTCTGCCAAATTGCGTGCTTGATGATATGTCGGACTCTTGTCAGCGGATTGATAACGGAGTATATGGCCGATACCGGGGCATCAGTTATTGTCGCGTCTCATAATTTATATGAAACTGAAAACATATGCGACACAATCGGAATGCTGAACGGGAAAAAGCTTGTTTTCAGCTGTGATATCGATACGCTAAAAAGCGAAATAAAAAAATACCAGATCATTTTTAATAAAACGGCTTCAGAAGAGCTGCTGAAGGGTATTCAATATAAATCGGCACGTTTTGAAGGAACATGCATAGTATTCGCAAGTAAAGACGGCATCGAAAAAATAAAAGCCGCCGCGTCTCAGAACGCTGAAATACTGTCCATGAACGAATATGGAATGTCACTTACAGAAATATTTATTTACGAAACGGAGGGTAAAAAAATCAATGTTGAAGGACTTTTCAGTAAATAAAATACATCGTCATGCGATATGGCATGTAATAAAAAGGTATGCGTGGCTTCCGGTATGCAATATGGTTTTCCTAGTTATATTAATGCCGGTGTTGAATGTGGCCATACCGAATTCGCTTTATAATTTAACAGAAGGCGATGGACCTAAGTACGCATTCACTACATCAGTTATTTCGATTATTTTGCCGTATATACTTGCTGTGATAGCTGCTTTTACAGCGTGTGTTATGTTTGGATTTTTATTCAAAAAAAGAAGCGCCGATTTTTATATGCTCGGAGGATTATCACGCGGCGGGCTTTTTGTATCAAGATTCGTATTTGGCATATTATCTATTATAATCCCTTGTTTTATTGCTTTCATGGCTTCATATATTATGAATATAACAAAATATGGATTTACGGAGTTATTTTTAAGAAATTCGTTTTACTTTTTCATAAATATGATAACCATATCTTTGGCTGCATTTTCAGCCTTTGTGCTTGCGGCTGTTGTAAGCGGCAGAATCATTGAATATATTTTTACCTCGGTTTCTCTTTATTGCGCACATTTTGGGATATTACTTTTCTGGAGGAACATCACCTCGGCATTCCTATATGGTTCACCTAACTATATAAGACTGAATAACAGCGTAGAAATGCAAGATATTTTTTCACGATATTTTAGCTTTTCATTATTTACAGCTTTGAATTCGGATTTACGTTTGTTTTCTTATTCAAATTTTGAAACAGATATTTCTAAAGAGGAATTGATTAAATATTTTAAAGTTGATTATTCAAGAGTAATCGTTGTTCTACTTTTATCTTTGGCTATTATAACTATTTCGTATATGCTTTTCAGAAATAAAAAAGCCGAACATTGCGAAAAGCCAAATAAATTCCTTCCCGCGACTGTTTTAACTTCGGCAGTATTTTCTCTTTCGCTTGCTTCTCTGATTTTTATTGCCGGAAGAAGCTATGTTACTGTAATTGCATTTTTCTTATTTGCTTTTCTGATATCGTCGTTGATATATCTTATATATGATTCAGGAATTAGACGTATAAAGAAGAATAGTTTAATATTTACTGTGGAAGCATTGACATCGGCTGCATTTATGGTATGTCTTTTTACGGGCGGTTTCGGATATGCATCAAAAGTACCTGATGTTAATTCCATAAAATCTGTTAAAATTACATATAAAGGTGATCCTCAAAATGTAAATAATTTAGGAAGTGGTAGTTACGGCGGTTTATTAAACACTTATAAATCGGGTCCTGAAGTTATGATTTCATTAACTTCGATCTCATCTATTGAAAAAGTAACTGAAATACATAAAGAAATAATTAAAGAAGGTTGTTCCGAGGTTACATATACAGATGCAGATCCATATTCTGACACAAAAGTGTTTGTTGATGTGTATATAGAATATGAAGGAAAAGACGGACAAAAAACAATCAGGTTTTATCCGATTATGAAGCTGTCCACTCTCTCAAAGCTCTTATATTTTGATGAAACCGATGAATATAGAGAATATTACATAAAAAAGTGTAGCGATGAATATTATTATAGTACAAATCATTTCTCAGTTTCAGATCCATTACTCACAAATATTACAGAGTTTGATTTGGAGTTATGTGATGAAAAAGAGTTGATGAGCATGATTTGCTTCGATAAAAGTAAAGAAACGGTGCAAAGAAGGTATTATCCGGAAAAAAACTGTATTGCGATTATAATATTATCACGATATAATATGCTTGATAGATATTCTAGTTTTAGTTTTAATTCTGATTACTATTATATTTATGATGATGATGAAAGCGTAATATCCTGGCTTAAGTCAAAAGGATATGATAAGTATTATAAACTTCCGTATCAAATAAAAAGCGTGGAGTTATACAGGATTCCCGCTTTTATATATAATAAGAATGATAATTATAATAATTATAATAATTATCAAAAGCAATCAGCGGCAAGCAGATGCTTTAAATCAAAATACGATATTGATATGACCAATTTATTATCATTAACAAAAACAGCGAACCCTGAAGAATTTGACGAAATAATCGCTGCTTCTCGGTCAATGTATTACATGGATGTTCCCGGATATGCAGTCCTTATAAAAACCGTTTCCGCGGACGGAGAAGAGCGTACGGTAACAAAGTTCATGCCTATCAACGAAAAATAAACATTAACGGCAATAAATATTTTTGTTTTAAAGAGAGAAAGCCCATATACAGAGCCTTTTTTCTCTATAAGCGGGCATTATTAAATCGCCGAGTAAACGCGCCTGCCGGGCGCACCAAAACAAAAAACCGGAGCGGCAATAGTCGTTCCGGTTTTTATGGTTGTCAGGTATGAACTAATATTACTGATGGAAAACCGGTCGCGGGAACATGTTGTCAAGCGTATTAAGCCGCAAGCTCACTGCATGTAATGACCGGGCAATCCGTGAGATAAAGGATGCACTTTGAATTAATAATGATTATAGAATTACCGCAGTAGTAATCAATTGATTATACTCTCGTAATTGTCTATATATTTCTGAAGCTGTGTTTTGGCTGATTCTTCGACCGCTGCGTAATCTGAAGCAAAAGTGTTTGTAGCTTTGGGAACCATGGCCGCAAGCTTCGCATCAAGATCACCTACATCAAGTACGACGCCAAGATCATAGTAAGCGGTATCAAATATAATATCGAGACAGAACTGGCTTTCTTCATCACGGGCAACAATGCCTTTAAGGACTCTGTTATAGTATTCCGGACGAACAATTGTCCTGCCGTAATAAGACAGTGCTTCGATAACCGCTCCTGCCGCTTCGGGATCTTCTGAATATCTTGGAATTGTTATAACCGGGGTTGCGTAACTGAAACCATGAGCATAATTTTCCTGTTCCGAATCATATTTCGGATATGGAAGAATTCCGAATTCTTCTTCCATGACACGGCATTGGATAATTCTGTACATGGCTGTTTGACGGAACATGACTCTGTTTTCCATGAAAATGGTGTTGCCATATTCATATGCGCTGACACCGCCACATTCTGATGATGGAATTTCGTCGACGTGAAGAGTTGTGGTTTTATCCGTAAATAATTCCAGAACTTTGTCAACTATTTCGGTATTCTTTGAGCTGTAAGCGGTGAGATAAGGAATATCATTTTCATCTTTTTCACATAAATGCATTCCGCAGCCGGTTATTTGAAATATTATACTGCCGTATGCGGCAAGATAGCCCCATTGATCTTTGCCGGTACCTTTGCCGTCATCGTTGAGATCTTTATACGCTCCCTTGCACATATCATACATTGTATCCATAGTCCATGTATTGTTTTTTACATGTTCATACGGGCTTTCAAGATTGTTATCAGAAACCATTCCTTTGTTGAACATAATTGCGGCGATACCGTCGTTATCAACTGTTGATATATCGCCGAGTACAAAGAATAGTTTATGAGCAATGGACATCTGATCGACAAAGCTCTTTGTATACCAGGGATTGGTCAGATCCATTGTATCAAGTGAAGCAAGGTCAATAAAAAATCCTTCCTGAGCAAGAGGAGCGACTTGATCAAGTTGAATATGAATCGCATCATATGTTCCGTTGTTGCTGGAAATATCAGCACGGGCATCCGCGGAGACACTGCCGGATATTACTTCTGTAATATTTACATTATAAAGCGTTTTAAGCTTTTCTTTTCTTTCAAAATTAGCGTCGTTGACTGCGTCGTTGGTGTTGCCCTCAGTTGGAGTAAAATCGTTAAACATAGCATATCCGCCGGATTTCGGAACAAGAATTAAAAAATCCTCGCCTCCGAAATTGACATCGTCGGCGACTTTTAGTTCAGGTTCTTTTGCGCCGGTTGTTTCATCTGATACTGTTTCTGTTGCTCCGGTGATGTTTGTCTGAGGCGCTGTGTCAGGCGTTTGAGGTTGACATCCTGCCGCAACAATTGAGAACAGCAGCAGAACGGCGATGATTACCGCAATGGACTTTCTTTTTTTCATGGTATTTCCCTTTCAAAAATTTTTTTAGCTTTATATTAAAAATATAAATCACTGATGAAAACTGTGCCCACATAAATATGTTAACACATTATATCTAAATTGTCAACAAAAAATTATTATAATTCCTAATAAATATAACATAGAATAATATACTTACAGTGATTCCAGAGCCTTTTCTCTCTTTTAGCGGTGATATTTAAATGCCGAGTAATAAATATAAAGTGATAGAATCGCTCTGACACCGCTTCGCATAAAAAGTCAAGAAGATAGGATTTTATGCTGATAAAATACTCATATACGGAAGGAGGTCTTGAATTTGGATTGGATTACAGGAATACAACGGGCGCTTGATTATACCGAATTACATCTCATGGATAAAATAGATTTTGAAACAGTGGCGAAGCAGGCCTATTCGTCATCGTTTCATTTTCAACGAATGTTTGGTATGCTCTGCGGTTACTCGCTCGGTGATTACATCCGGATGCGGCGTATGGCGCTCGCGGCGGAGGAGCTGATGCAAACAGACAGAAAGATTATTGATATCGCACTCAGATACTGTTATGACACACCGGAAAGCTTTACTCGCGCATTTACGAGATTCCACGGTATAACACCCAAAGAAGCGCGTCAGGGTGGCAATGTCAAATCCTTTTCCAGACTAGCCGTAAAACTTATTTTATCAGGAGGCAGTATAATGGATTACAGAATTGAGAAACGAGACGCATTCAAGGTGATATGCAAAAAGAAGCAAGTCAACAAGCCGCAGGGAGATACCGCCACTGCTGACATTTCGGCATTCTGGAAAGAATGCGGGCAGAACGGAACCATGCAAAAACTCTGTAAATACGGTAAGTTTGACAATTTGAAAGGTGTTCTTGGCATATGCTTCTCAGGAGAGATGGCGGATTCAGGCTTTCCATACGGAATCGGGACGGAGTATAACGGCACATCAATAACGGACAAGGATCTTGATATTGTAGAAATTCCTGCGTATACCTATGCTGTTTTTACGTGTCGTGGAAAGATGCCGGACGCATTTAAGGATACCTACAAGAAGATTTGTACCGAATTTTTCCCGCAAAGCAGTACCTATGAATATGGCAGCGGTATCGAGCTTGAGGTTTATCCATCGGATAATGTACAAGACCCGGACTACACCTGCGAGATATGGATCGCGGTCAATGAGAAAAAGTTATAAGGAACAGATTAAATAACCAAGCGGCGGAGAGATGAAATACTCTCCGCCGCTTTTACGCATGCTAACACCGCCTTTATGTTATTATATAGTGAAAAATCCGAAGGCATATTGTGGAGTGATATCCTGTAAGTAGAGTCGACAGACACCCAAAAAACTGATAAAATAAAAGTCAGAAGAAAGGTGTCAGAAGATGAAGAAGTATAGCAAAGAATTTAGGGAAGAGGCCTTGAAATTGTCAGATGGAATCGGCGTAAAGAAGGCGGCAAGTCAGCTTGGCATACAATATTACACCCTTGCCGAGTGGCGAAGGGAAACCGACACAAACAGTAAATATGTTTCCTATGCTTACGATGCTGCCGGAAGAAAGATATCAGCAACCGATAAAAAAGGCACAACGTCAAGCTTTACCTATGATGACGCGGGAAGATTGTTATTAAAACGGCAATCAAATAATTATTGTTTTGAGAAAAAGCCCATATACCAGAGCATTTTGTTTCTTAAAGCTGTAATAATTATTGCCTTATTAATATAAG
>JAYFRN010000029.1 GCA_034925865.1 Oscillospiraceae bacterium
ACTTTAGGCTATGTCGTAACCGAAGGAAAATCGCTTGTTTACAACGGCAAAACTCTTTATGAAAGCAATTCGCCTTCATCCGCGGCCTTCACCTTCGAATCTGACGAAGGAAGCGTAATCGACTGTGCGAAGGGCGGAACCATAAAGCTTTACGTCCCGACCGACAGCCTCAAATACAAGCTCATCGGACTCAAGCTCAACGGAGAAACGGCTCAGTACACAGTCGATGAAAACAATGTCATGACCTTTACCGTCGCGGACGGAAAAACATATGTTGATTTTGTATACGACAAACCGGTTTCCGACGGAGAAAAGCCGGGCGACGATAAGCCAGAAACGACCCCGGATAACGGCAATCTGAAATGGATAATAATCGGATCAGTTGCGGTTATTGCCGTTATAGCGGCTGTCTTGTCAGTCATCGCACATAAGAAAAAGAAAAGCAAATAACCTGATTTTACGGGCGCGGATCTTCCGCGCCCTACTATTTTACGGAAACCGGTTAACCAGGTTAAAACTCATCATGGCGGAGCTCCGAATATATTATCAATGATAAATTAATACTGAAAAGGAATTACAAATGAACACGCCGGACATCTCATGCTTTATCACAATACCGGAATCCGAACAAAAAAAATTCGGTAATCCATGGACCAATATAGAAAAAAACTCAAAAAGTAAAAAGCTTCTTCCCGAAAACGGTATTAACCTGTTTAAAAAAACTATTTGTATTTCTGCCATACCCGAAAGCGCTTTTATTTCCGCAACTGCTTTTGGCATATTTGATCTGTTTGTCAACGGCAGACGCGTCGGCACTGTCGAAAAAAACGGCTCCGAAACCTTTGACGAGCTAAAGCCCGGATGGACAGATTATCGCAAAAGGCTCTTTTATTATTCATATAACCTCGTTCCGTATTTATGTATCGGTGAAAATACAGTTTGCGCTTGCGTTTCAAACGGATGGTGGAACGGAAGAATTTCATTCGGCTTCTACGGAAACAAGCAATGTGCCTTCTACGCGGACGGCGAAATCGTTTCCTGCGGCGAAAAATATTCACTTTCTACTTCCTCAGGATGGCTTGCTGCGATTGCCGGGCCTGTGTTGACAGCTGATATCTGGGACGGAGAATATTATGATGCCAGAATTGCGCCGGGAGGAATGGCGTCAAATATAGATTGGACGCCCGCAAAGCTTATCGAGCCGTATACGGGCGCGTTAAATAACAGCGATGAATATCCGAGAATAACTGCCCGTCCGGCTTTATCAAAGAAACCATTGAGCGCGATATGCTATTCAGGGACGAAAGATAACGGAACAGATTTCGGTGAAATCAATACTGTCTGCGCTCGTACGGGAAGCGGATGCGAAACGGTTTCGCTTTTCCCTTTTCAAACGCTGCTTATTGATTTCGGCCAGAATATTGTCGGGCGACCGCGAATAAAGCTGCATGCCCGCAGAGGAACAGAAGTAATATTTTATTTCGGAGAATTGCTGAACGATACCGGCATGCGTTCAAGAGGAAACGACGGACCCAAAGGCAGCATATATGTTGAAAATTACCGTTCAGCACTTGCAAAAGCGGTCTATATCGCTTCCGGTAATGATAACGGTGAAGAATATTTCCCTACCCATACCTTTTTCGGCTTCAGATATATCGAAATCGAATGCAGTGACGACATATATATAGAAACTTTAATCGGAGAAGTCCTCGGCAGCGACACGCGTGAGGTCTCTTCTCTCGTGACCTCCAACGGTGAAATCAACAGGCTATATTCGAATATCCTTTGGGGACAGCGCGGTAATTATTTGTCAATTCCGACCGACTGCCCTCAAAGAGACGAGCGTCTCGGATGGACAGGGGACACGCAGATGTTTTGCGGAGCAGCCGCCTATAATGCGAATGTGCTGAGCTTCCTCCGAAAATGGTTGCGCGATATGCGTGATTCCCAGAGTGAAGAAGGCGGATACTGTGATGTAAACCCGCGTGTTTTCACGAATAGCGGAAACGAAGCAAACGCAGCTTGGGGAGATGCCGGGATAATTATTCCGTATAAGATGTATATTTTTTACGGTGACGAAACTGTTATCTCCGAATGCTTTGCATCAATGGAAAAATATATGTCACTGCTCGCCTCGCTTGAACCGAAGGGACCGAGAACCGCTTACGGCGACTGGTTGTGTTTTGAGAAGACAGACAAGCGCTATATAGCCGACTGCATGTACGCATATGACACGCTGCTTATGTCAAAAATGTGCTCCGTTCTTTCCGAAAAAGCCGATAACTGCGAAGCGCGCGATTTTTACGCCCTGAGAAAAGAACATTATTCATCTTTGTTTTCAACACTGAGATCCGAATTTTATAATAAATACTTTTCCGGCGGTGAACTGAGCGTTAAAACACAGACTTCATATCTGCTGGCAATCAAATGCGGCCTTCTTGACAACTCCGAAAATGGGAAGGCTGTAAAAATGCTGAAGAAAAAAATTGCCGAAAACAAGTATGTGCTTTCGACCGGATTTGTCGGCACAGGAATACTGAACATGACGCTTAGCGAAAACGGTCTTGATGACGAAGCATATTCTCTGCTGATGCAGACGGAGTGCCCTTCATGGCTTTACAGCGTCCGGCAGGGCGCGACGACGGTTTGGGAAAGATGGAACTCATATACGCTTAAAAGCGGCTTCGGGGATGTGAGCATGAATTCCTTTAATCACTACGCATACGGAGCGGTAGGAGAATGGATGTTCGCTTTTATGGCGGGCATATCTCCGTGTGAAGATGAACCGGGTTTTAAAAAGCTCGTTTACTGCCCCCGTCCGGATCTGCGCCCGGCAGAGAAAATACCTGAAGGGCAGATGAGAATGAGCTTTGTACAGGCATCGTTTAATTCTCCTCATGGAAAAATCAACGCGGAATGGTCAATCGAAAACAATGCTGTTTGCTATCGCCTTTCCACGCCGGTTCCTGTTAGATTTGATCTTGTCGGCGTAACCGATGAAAGTAAAGTTACGATCAACTCCATTCCGCTGCCGGATACGGATTTTATTCCGATATCGGGACTTGCGAATAAAAACGGCTTAATCTTCGAGGCTCCCGCCGGGGAATATAATGTAATATCCAGACAAGGGTAATACAGGGTTCCATAAAAACATATAATCCGCAAGCTGATTAAATCTTTGCTTGCGGATTATTTTAAGTAGATATGTGTTATTATATTAATTTTGTTCGTATTTCAATATATTTTTTTATTGGCATAATAACAGGCGAAGAAATTTTATCCGGAAGGTTATCAATAGAGAAGAACATCAAATTATTTACTTCATCGTTTTCAATATTTATTGTTCCATGATACTTTTTACATATATATACAATATCAATATTAAAAACTTCGTCACCATTGGGATAAACATAATGCAATTCTTTACCCGAAAAAACAGAAAATAGCTCTATTTCATCAGCAATTAATCCTGTTTCTTCATAAAGTTCTCTTTTTGCTGTTTCTTCAGTTGATTCACCAATTTCTACAGCTCCCCCTGCATATCCCCAACAATTATTATCTTTTCGTAATTGTAAAAGAATATCACCATTCTCATTTTCAACAATAACACTTGCACCGCATTGAATAGCGGGAGCGTGTCCAATATGCTTTCTAAGAAATTTCATATATTCTGTCATCTTAAATAACTCCTATAAACATTTATCAGTAAATTATCGGAAAATCCGTAAACACCCATTTTCCGTTTTTATATTCATAAGGGAATTCATATCTCTTTGATCCAATAACTTTAAAATCCGAATCCATATCACGAATCTCAACATCAACATTAAGAATAATTTTAATCGGGCTGACATGCTTAAACGAATATATTTCTTTTCCCTTTGCCGGATCTGTTCCTCTCCCCATATCAAGAGTATATAAATATCCGTTTATTTCAACATAGATATTTCTATTTAAGAAAGAATCAATAACTTCATTACTGAACAATAATTCAAGAGCTTTTTTAAGCTCCGATAGGTTTTCAAATTCTGTAACTCTATAATAATCCGGTTCGCCGTTATATTCGGCTGAAATATTTCGATCGGTAGGTAAAGCATTTATATAAAACCAAAAGCTTGCTTCTGTGGCAGACATATATGCCTGTTTAATTTCTTCCTCCGATGGGATTATATTATCACTTTCAACAGTATTTGTACAATCTAAATAATCACTTTCTTCAATCGCAGTCGTAATTTTTTCGTTGTCTTCCGTTGAATTTTGTATGTCAGCGGTGATATCTCTATAATTACAGGAACTCAATGACATTATAAGGAGCAAAGCAAAAGCTATTGATAAGGTTTTTATCATCTCTTTACCTCTCATTATAAATTCTTTACCTGTTGGATTATTAAAACAACTCGTATAATTAGTATCATTGCGTAATAATAATTCTCTTGTATTATATTACCATAAAAACATATAATCCGCAAGCAGATTTAATCTTTGCTTGCGGATTATTGCTGATCATTATTTATTCAGCTCTTTTACAGGTCTGCCCTCAATATAACCGCGATAGCCCATTGGAGCAAGCTGGAACTTTGGGGCAATTTCATCGTCCCAGGTAAAACCATAAATTTCGGGGTTATAATTTTCGGTTTGTTTCCATAAATCATTAATGGCCTCATTGAATTTTTCATCTTCATATGACGCACCTTGAAAAATCAACATTTTACAGGGCGGAAGCTCAATCGTTTCAAAACCTTTGGGAATTTCACCTTGCCAATCAAGCGGTACTTCAACGCCCTGCGTATAAAACGAGGTTCCTTCCGGACGAAGGTTTTTCGGCATCCACATGCCAACAGGCTCATAAAGCGCGCCTTTTATACCGCACAATATGCCCCATATATCACAGCCGACCTCTTCACAGAATTCAAAGTAGTGGGTGGCTGTTTTCCCTCGTTTCATAATTACTTTTCTTGCCGGGCGATCGACAATCTGAACAAAAATAGCATTCGATGTTTGGCTCATAAGCTTTCCCTCATTTCTGTTATTTTTAAGAAGGTAAAAATCGTTTAAATTTGACGGCATAAAGAGCCTTAACGGCTTGGGGTTATTCGAATATTCCTTCGGAGATATGCCGAACTCCTTTGTAAAAGCTCTTGTGAATCCTTCATGCGAGTCAAAAACATAATCAAATGCCACATCAATGATCTTGGCTTTTCCATTACGCAAAACAATCGCGGACTGCGAAAGCCGAAGCCGTCTGATATATTCAAAAGGCGGTTTTCCGGTTAATTCTTTGAATATTCTCGCGGCATAGTATTCGGAATATCCGGCTGCCTGCGCAAGCTTATATTGCGTAATTGGTTCCTGTATATGCTCGGAAATATAATGCTGCATACGCGTTACGGCATCGATTTTCTCTTGGCTCGGATTTGAATTTGTGTCCATCAGGTTTTCACCTCCCGCATTCATTATAACAAAAAGAAATTAAATTTCTTGACTTTGCTTGCGAAATTACATCGGTGTTTTTAAATAAAAAGAAAACATCTACCGATAGAAGCATTCTATCAATAGATGATTACTCTTTTTGGCTGCGGAACTAGGATTTGAACCCAGACAAACAGAGTCAGAGTCTGTCGTGCTACCATTACACAATTCCGCAATATTCATTTGACATTTTTCCGTGCTCAAAGATGATAGCACATATACGGTTAAATGTCAAGTAAATTTTATGAAATTTATAGACATGTTTATTCCCAAAGTAAAATCCACAGTGGAATTTTCTTTGGGAATTACAAACATTCTGTTGAATGCTAATATTATCATAATCGCTTTAAATTCTTGATTCCAATTACAGTGGATTGTGGTTTTTACAACCATAATAACAGCATTGTTTTATAATAGATATACTATGCCTATATTCGGTGATTAACTTTATTCGATAGTCAGCTTGAGCGAACGCTCTTTTTATATGGCTAATTTCAGGCTGGGTATTATACTCAAATCCCTCGAAATACTCCACTAATTTCTGTAAGTATTCTATCGACTTCTCTCCTTTACCGAACTTATATAAACAATCGAAGATAATTGACATTTCAATATGGCCGACACAGTAATTCTTCAACACTGGTTCAATCAGGTTTTCAGTCAGATGCAAATCATCAGCAAAATATGAAAAAATGAATTTTTCCCACTCCATATTTTCATAATTCATAGTAAGCAATTTTTTATATGTTGAAAGAAATTCCTTCTTGTTGCTATAAAGCAACGAAAACAGATATGATATGAATGTATCATAATAATCATCGCTGCTACATAGGCTTAATGCTTTATTAAACCAAATTGCAGCGTCGTGGTAAGAACCGGTCATATAAATGGATGTCCCGCAGTTATACACGGTGTTATAATCTTCCTTAAGTTCGCAAGCTTGTTTGAATCTCTCGTATGCATCTCCATATTGTTTTGTTTCAAAGTTTGCAAATCCATATGCAAGCAAAGTAAGATTTGACTTTTGATAATTCTCTGCTTTTTTGAGATAGCTTATCCCTAACTTCGTTGCGCCATGACCGCTATTGTCAGATTTTAATAAGCCTTCGAAAATATGAAATACGCCTAAATTATTTATAGTCATGAAACATGGGGATCTTTTTGCATTTTCTCTAAACAGGGTTTGGGCTTGATAGACTTCGTGTTCGTCAATTGCATCCAAAGCAGCATAATTTCTTGATATAACGTCATTTAGCATAGTTATAACTCTCTTTTAAGCGTAGTTTTCTCATCATATGCCATAAATCTTGTAGAATAATATTTTGTATATTTTCTTTTGTAGATTTCTTATGAATATTCATTCGAAAGCAAATCTACACAATGAGGCGCAGTTGAACGTTTTCCTATACATCGCAGCATTAAAACTTATAATAACCTCCCGATTATTATTATGTAGGGCCTGGTTCATATTTATATTCAAATATTTCTGTTCCGTCTTTATTTCTAAGTTGCTTTACATCAAAATAAAGCGGTTCTTCATTCCATATTTGATGAAAGCGTATTATTGAATCATTATTATTTATCTGTAAGTAAACAATAAACTTTTTATCGGGGAAAGTCTGTGTTAAAGTTTGAAGCAAATTTTTAGCAATTGAAACACATATTTTTTTGACCGCCACTTTGTTTTCTTTGCTTACTCTATCGAACAAATGAAAATGGTTTTCTACAGCTTCACATTGTGTTTTATCTGAAATTTCAATTAAAATATTTTCTTGTTGTCTGCCTTCATCAAGAAATATAAATTCATTACCGGCTCTATCTTTCTTTATATAAAATACAGGATAAATTATTGGTAGTAGTCCCACTAATTGTTCATATTTTTTCATTTTAATCTCTCTAAATAACTCTTATTTTTCGCCTTACTGTCGGTTGAAGCTTTCAATTAAATCTTACTAAACAACTTATGCAACCCTCCATAAATAATAACATACACCTGCAACTCATGATTCCCATTAATTTCAATTATATCAATTTCGTAAAATAATTCAACCCCTAATTCACTTTTTATATAAAATTTGTCGCATATTTGTAAATTACATATTTAGCAAAAAACGTTCAGCACGTAAATCTCGGGTATAGCAATTTTCATAAATATAAAAACGGAGCGGTAAATACCGCCCCTGCATTAGCTTTATTATATTAATGATTTTGATGCTTACCTGCTCTTTTTCCCGGCGGGATACCTGAAAATATCGCCGCGGTAATTTTCCATTACCGTTTCATTATCCGAAAATTCTTTTACGTAATTGTAATTTATCGGCACTTTTCCTCCACCGCCGGGGGCGTCAATAACAAATTTCGGAACGGCATAACCCGATATATTGCCTGTCAGGGCGTGAATTATGTCAATTCCGCACTGTACGCTTGTACGGAAATGAGAAATTCCGCAGCTCAGGTCGCATTGGTACAGATAATACGGGCGTACGCGCATTTTCACAAGACCTAGTAGCAGAGTTTTCATCGTTTCGGCATTGTCGTTGATTCCGCGTAGCAAGACGCTCTGATTTCCGAGCGGGATGCCGGCGTCGACAATCGCTTCGCATGCCCGGCGGGAATCCGCGGTGATTTCATTAGGATGATTGAAATGCGTGTTGATCCAGATGGGCTGATATTTTTTGAGCATTGCGAGCAGCTCCGGCGTAATCCTCATCGGCATTACGACGGGAACGCGCGTACCGATGCGGACAATCTCTACATGATCGACGGAACGGACGGCGGAAATAATATGCTCAAGCTTTTCATCGCTCATAACAAGTGGGTCTCCGCCTGAAATCAAAACGTCGCGTATTTCCTTATGCTCTCTGATGTATTCAACGGCGCGGTTAAGCTCTTTTTCGGTGATTATGCGGTCTTCCTCACCGACCGTGCGGCGGCGGGTGCAGTGACGGCAGTACATCGAACATTTAAGCGTGACGAGGAACAGCACTCTGTCCGGATATCTGTGCACGATATGCGGTACGGGGCTGTCGCCGTCCTCATTCAATGGATCGGCAAGATCGGTATCGCACGGGTATGTTTCTTCAATTGAAGGCACAGCCTGTTTTCTGACCGGATCATTCGGGTCATTTTTATCCATCAGAGAAGCATAATACGGCGTTATCGCCATGCGGAAGCTTTTAAGACATTTCGATATATCATTCTTTTCATCTTCTGAAAGAACAAAATATTTAGTCAATCCCTCTACGGTCGTGATTCTGTGTGAGAACTGCCATTTCCAGTCGTACCAACCGGGGAATTTTTCGGCGTAGTCAATGAGCTTTTTGTCCATTATCTGCGCGCCTCCCCTACAAAGCCATATCTCTTTGCGGCCGCAAGAAAGATTTCGTAAATAAGCGTGTCATAATCCATGCCGCAGAATTCACAGAGCATGGGAAAATCGCTGTATCCCGGAGCGAGACCGGGAAGCGGATTGATCTCGATGAAGAATATCTCTCCGTCTTCAGAAAGCCGGAAATCCATTCTCGACATATCGCGGCATCCGAGAGAGGCATATACCTTGGCCGCGATCTTCATCATCTTATCCTCTGTCTTCTTGTCAAGAGAGGATGGACATTCGTACTCTACATATTCCTTGTAGTTTTGCTTTACTTTATAACTGTATACGTTGAAATCACCTGTGCGCGATCTGTCAAACACGATTTCCATCGGTCTGAACACGCGAGTATTTTTGCCGTTACCGAGCACGCCGACGGTAAATTCCCGTCCGGAGATGAATTCCTCGGCAAGCATTTCACCGCCGTAAAGCGCGATATTTTTTTCACACAAGGCTTTCAGTTCGGCGTCGGACCCGACGATGCTGACATCGGATATTCCTTTTCCGCTGCCCTCAGCGTTGGGTTTTACGATTACGGGATATTTAAGCTTAACACGGGGCATCTTTCCATAGACGACCGCGTATTTCGGCGTCTTTATGCCGTAGGTGCTCAGAACGCGTTTCGTAAGTGCCTTATCAAGCGCGACGCAAAGCGTGGTCTCGTCGGAACCGGTAAAGGGTATTGAATACATATTCAGAAGCGCGGGGATCTGCGCTTCACGGCCTCTGCCGCATTTTCCTTCCGCGATGTTGAAAGCGAACCCGATATTTTGTTTTTTCAACGTTTCAGGAAGGCTTGTGTCCGCCTCGCATACAACGGCTTCTATTCCGTGTCCGATCAAAGCGGAACGGATAGCGTAAACCGTTTCGGGGTTGTCATATTCGGCTTCCTCGTCGGCGGTCGATACCACGCCTCCCTTTTTAAGATTACAAATTATACCTACCTTTTTCCCGTCAGGGAGGAGAGGAACTTCGGAAGTATTTTCTTCCATTTCAAATGTCCGTTTCTCGGGGGAATATTTAAATAATTTTTGCCGCGGCAGACGATCCCCCGTCCGCAAAGCCGCTGTATATATACGGTTTCAATCGTACTTTCACGAGCAAGTTATACATCAAATATTGCTTTCAGTCAATCCCTGTTTTCACTTTTTTTATAAATTTACTATAAATTTTTTTTACCGTACATTATATGATGCTTTGTTCCGTATGTCCATACACGAAACAAAGCAAAACATCATGAAATAGAAGCAATCTTTTCTGTATATTTTGCAGGGATGCGGCATGAAAAGCTATACTCCTTTACAGTTATATTTACAAGTTATATCAAATAAATGTTGACACACGCATGCGCAGATGATACAATTAATTTTGTCATTTTATCGAACAATACATACAATCTATACGGAAAGGTAAACGAAATGCGAAAATATATACAAACAGTGTTAAAAGCGGCAATATCCGCGACCCTCGCGGCCGTTATGCTGCTGCCGCTGCTGCCGGCCGGTATTATTGCGGCTTCAGCGGAGTCAGCGGAGCCGCTTAAAAAAAGAGCCACTTATTTTACAACTGAAAAGGTGGCTAATGCGCGTAAAAACGCAGCCGAAATTTCATGGGCTTCATCCATTCTGAGCTCCGCGAAGGCAGAAGCCGATAAATATATTGGCTTTACATATTCAGAAATATGGGATTATGTACCGAGCCAGGAGATTCATCGTTCTTACGCGGTAAATCAACCGAAGGGCTGTCTCAACTGCGGACTCGATATCGATAAATACGGAAACTATCCGTATACATACGATGTCATAAACGATCCCTGGAAGGTCACCTGTCCGAGCTGCGGAATGAAATTTCCGACGAACGACTTTGGAGCGTATTATAAATCCGGGCTCGACGAAAATGGTATTTTTCATCAGGCAGACGCCGATAAAAGCCTTCTGGTAAATACACTTTATCCTGAAAAGGGAGAAAAATGGGGCGTTGACGACGGAAACGGCTATATAGCTCCGAACGGAGAAAAATATTTCTTCATCGCTTATTATGTTCACTGGGCGGTATGGCACGGCGGTATCATCACCAACATGCTAAACAGCTTTTATAACGCCTATCTCTATTCCGGCGAACAGAAATACGCCGATGCCGCGATAGTGCTCCTCAACAGGATAGCTGATCTTTATCCTTCGTATAATCTTCTTGACCAGAAATGGGCGGACGGCTTCCGTCACAGCGGAGGCGATCACGGAAAAATTATCGGCAGCATATGGGAGCCGGGGCTTGTGGACAAATTCATCTATGCCTACGACGCTCTTTTTGACGCGTTTCCGAATATGAGCGAAGAGGCACTTGATTTCATCAAATCCAAGTCCAACGGCAAAATAGCCGGATACAAGGATATAATGGTCAATATTGAAAACGGCATTGTGAAACAGATCTTTCCCGAAGTCAAGAAACAGAATATTTACGGCAACAACGGCATGCACCAGCGTGTGCTTATTCTTGCGGCTGTTGTCCTCGATGATCCTGTTCTTTCAAAGGAATGGCTTGATTTCGCTTTTAAACCGTCGAGCTCGATTACAACGGGGCTAAATATAAGCGCGACATTTATAAATGATATCGACCGTGACGGCATGGGGGATGAATCATCTCCCGGATATAACAGCTTATGGCTCGGCAGCTACCTTGAGGCGGCCGACATGCTTCGGGGATACAAAATTAACGGAACCGATATAAGCTATGATCTTTTTGAAAATGTCAAATTTAAAAAGATGTTCGCGGCAATGCTTCCGCTTGTGCTGGGAGATAATTTCACACCAAACATAGGCGACACCGGTTCAACCGCTTCTCACGGTAAATATGTATACAGCAGCTATATTCTCGATGCCTATAAGGTTTACCGCGAGCCGATTTACGCGCAGATCCTGTATTGGGTTTACGGTGGTAATATAAGCGGCATTCACCTTGATATCTGGGACAGCAATCCAAACGATATTGAAAAAGAAATAACTGATGTCGTCAAGACCGCCGGTCCGCTGACCTTTTCAAGCGTCAATCTCACCGGCTACGGCTTTACCGCTCTGCGCAACATAAATAATGCTGTTGAAAGAGGTGATACTGATTACTCAAAGACAAAGCAGTATAAAATCGATGAAATTGCCGTAATCGGATTAAAAGCAATGAGCAATGTCGTAAAAAACGACACAAAAATCGAATTTACTCCCGCTTCCGTAAACGATACCCTTTCAGTAGGATTTATATTAAACAATGTAACCGCCGTTTATGATATATTGATAAGCTCCGAGAAGGTCGCCGGAGCGGGAACATACGACACATACGTCGACGGCAGAATCCTGCAGCTTAAGGTTCCTTTCCCGGGTGAATCTGACAGCGAATCAAAGATATACTTTAAGAAAACAATCAATCTGACCAAAGGATATCATGTAATATCCTTCGTACCCAACAGCGCAGACAATCTCGGCAAGCTCATTATAACCGGGCTGACCGTTATAAAATCCGGCGCTTCCTCATCAGTGTCCGACTCAGGCAATGACGAAACCTCTCTTTATATGTATTACGGGCGCAACAGCGGTCACGGGCATCTCGATACCTTGAATATCGGTCTGTACGCGTTTGATATGGACCTGATGCCTGAATTGGGTTATCCCGAATTCTGCGATGACACACCGCATCGGTTATACTGGGTGCGGAACACCGTCAGCCATAACACAGTTATCGTCAACGATACCGGAATGCAGGATGGGCTTATCGCCGCACAGCCAAAGCATTACGATGACAGCGATTTTGTAAAGCTGATCAATGTTGACGCATCCAAAAAAGCATATTCCGCCGCAAGCGTCTATAATAGGACATCGGCTCTGATTCGTTATGACGACAACATCTCGTACGCGGTTGATCTATTCCGCGTTGTCGGAGGAAACAAGCATACATACAGCTTCCATCCCGGCGAATCCTCCAATGTCGTGACAGAAGGACTTGAATTCACCGCTCAGACAAACGACGCGGGTGATTACATCGGAACGCTTCTGTCAAAAAGCGGCGTTTTCGGAGCCGGCTCTTCCATGAGCGGATATCAGTGGCTCAAGAACGTCCGCACTGATTCAGATCCCGACAAGACTGTCAGCTTTGACTGGAGCCTTGTGGATACACGCTCGACCGCCACGGCGGACGATGTCCACCTGAAGCTCACCATGCTCGGCAGCTTTGACAGCGTTGTCCTCGCAAACGGTATTCCTCCGCGCAATAAAGACGGCAATCCCAGCCAGCTCGACTATGTACTCGCGAACGAATCTAAAAACGATACGCTTTTCGTTTCGGTAATCGAGCCCTATTCAAAAACGAGCTATATTGAAAAGAGCGAAATCGTTCCCGTCACCTCAGGCGGGAAAGAGGTATCTTCAAACGACGTACGTGCCGTGAAGGTCACGTTCAAGAACGGCCGTGTAGATTATATCGTCTATTCCTATAACAAGGACGCCGTATATAATGTCGACGGACTGTTTGAATTCAAGGGCTTCTTTGGCGTATACAGTATGCGCGGCGGCAAAGTCGTGACATATGCCAACGACGCCGTGCTTATGGACAAAAAAGAGCTTACCGCCGAATATACCGGAAAGGTCGTGGATTTTACAAAGGAAATCTCCGAGTCAAACTCCATAACCGTTTCATTTGACAAGGATATCGAAGCAAGCGAGCTGACCGGACGTTATATATATATACAAAACGACGGCAGCCGTAACGCCAGCTATAAGATACTCGGCGCAGAAAAAAGCGGGAATAATTACATTCTCGATATCGGCGACGTGACATTGATAAGAAGCTATATCAGCACAGACATATCAAAGGGCTATAATTATGACATAAAGCCGGGATATACCTTCACACTGCCGCTTTCATACGAAAGCGCATCCGGTGCGGAGCTTGACTTCCTGTATCAAAATGAAAAATCGGATATAACGAATCTGACTCTTTCGCACGATCTTAAGAACGACGCGAAAGCGGGAGACTTCGTCGCAAACATCTTCGCGATCAGCGAATCGATTGACGCTCTTTACAAGCTGCCTGCTTATACATATTCAATAAAGCAGAATTACGGCGACGCAAAGAGCTTTGAAATCAAGGACAATGCGATTTATTTTACCGGAGTAACAACCACTCTCGGCGCATATGAGCTTATGCTGACGGCGACATCCCCGGACGGTGCGAAAACCTCTGATCATCTCGTCACAATCCGCACTCTCTCAAAATCAAGAACCAAAGAACAGCTTTACCCGAAGCTCACCTTGACTGACACCAAGGAAAATTCGGATGTTATTGTGATTGAAAATCCAGAAACCCCTGATTCTCAGAACAACGGCATTCCCGTATGGTTTTATATTATTATCGGCGTCGTAGTGGTCGCGTTGGTCGGAATCGGCGTGACGCTGGCTGTGAAAAAGAAAAAATAACGTAAAATCGATTAAAGGTCAAGGGGCGATTCCCCTTGACCTTTTTTATAATTCGCATATGCTAAAAAAGCTGCTTTACTACAGCTCTTTTTAACTCACCATTCATTTATTGCATACAAAATAGCATGTCTAATATTTTCTAATAATTTATCGGATAATTCTTCGTATTCTGTGTCCAACCCCTTTTCGTGTGCTATATAGCGAGGGCTATCATTCCATGAACCCATAGCTCCAAATACATCAGCCATACTTGCAGCTTCAAAAAGGTGAAGATTTTCTTCAGGTATTATAGGAAGCGAAAAATTATATTTTGTATCTGTATATTCCTTGCTACCGAGTAAGATATTTTGGGCGCTATCAAAAACATCCGCAAAAAAATTACATTCAAGTTGCACAGCTAATGCTTTAATTTCTGTAAGCACCTTAAGAAATGAATCTTTATTGTTTGAAAAGTACAACTTTTCAATTGGTGCTTTAGACCATGTATTTTCTGTATAATAAACATTCCATACTTGTTTGGCTGAATCAAACTTCCAATAGGCAGTAAAGTATTTAACTGCATAATTCTCATAAAAACACGCAATAGAAGCTTTTGTCGTATTAGAAAATCCTAGAATTTCTCGATGTCCAACAAAAATTGGCATAACAAGTTTGATGTCTTTTAATCCATTTTTTACATTATGCGCATACCAGTCTGATAGATTGTAAAAAACAGGGGATTTCATCTTTAAAATTCTCTTTAAAAACAAAAAACGAAATTTAATCTTGTTTATATATTTTTCTGGTATATATAATATATCTGTTTTATTTTGAAGAGCATGCTTAGCTGCTGCGGTTATACAAGATATTTGATACATTTCTCCATTCATATAATGCCTTCCTAATTTTTAAAACAGTCTTTATAAAGTCTTATAAATATCATATTTAATTACATTTTGCCGTAAATTCTTAATGACACTATTTATAAAAGTATATCACATAAGAGTTTATAAATCAATTATATTTCAGTATAAACTATTGTTTAATATGCCATCCATCATTGACCATTCAACATTTTTCACCTTTAATCTTGAAATCCTTTCTTGTTTGTGATAGAATATATTGAAGAAATTTTTGCCCGGAGGCTCAGATGGACGAAGGGAATTTTTTGGCGCTGCTTTTCCGTATGAAAAACATTAAGCGCTGGGGACTGATGTATAATACGCGCTCTGAAAACCTTGCCGAGCATTCCCTCGAATGCGCTTTCGTCGCTCATGCGCTCGCCGTTATCGGGAATACCCGGTTTTCAAAGCAATACGATCCCGAGAAGATCGCGACCTCCGCAATGTTCCATGATGTCAGCGAAATAATAACCGGAGACCTTCCGACACCTGTAAAGTATTTCAACGACGATATAAAAACCGCGTATAAAAAAATAGAAAAGACGGCGGAATCCTCAATGCTGTCGCTCCTTGACGACCTCAGCAGGCCGTATTATCTCGCACTCACCAATCCTGGGGCTGAAGAGCATATTATAATTAAAGCGGCCGATAAGCTCTGCGCATATATAAAATGCCGTCTGGAGCTTTCGCGCGGAAACCCTGAATTTGAATCCGCCGCCCAATATATACGCAAAAATATTGACACAATGGACTGTTGTGAGTTACAATATTTTATGGATCATTATTTCGACTCCTTTATAAAAAGCATAGATGAGTTGAGCGTTTCCCTCTAAAAAAACGAATGGAGTTTATTACAATGTCAATGAAAATCGGTGTAATCGTAGAATCCTTCCGTAAAGGCTTTGCCGAAGGCGTAAAAAGCGCAGCCAAAATTGGTGCAAACGGAATTCAGGCATACGCATCCTGCGGAGAGCTGTATCCTGACAATATGACTTCGGCCAAAATCGCGGAAGTCAAGGATATAGTCAAATCCAACGGTCTTGTTTTCTCCGCCATATGCGGCGACCTTGGTCATGGCTTTACCGACGCACAGAAGAATCCCGGACTTATCACCGTATCGAAAAAGATACTGGATCTTGCCAAAGAGCTTGACTGCAATATTGTCACCACTCATATCGGAAAAGTTCCCGCGGAGGAAAACGTGATCAGAGAGACTATGCGTGTGGCCTGCAGAGATCTGGCCGAATATGCCGATTCCATTGGAAGCTGCTTCGCCGTTGAGACCGGACCGGAGCCCGCGACGCTTCTCTTTGAATTCCTTGAGAGTCTCGGAGCAATGGGCGTCAGAGTAAACCTCGATCCCGCCAATCTCGTGATGTGCGTAAAGGATGATCCCGCAAAGGCCGTCCATACTCTCAGAAAATACATCGTTCACACCCATGCCAAGGACGGCATAAACCTCGGCAGCCCCGACAAATATCTTGAAGTTCCGCTGGGAACAGGCGGGGTAAATTTCGACGAATATCTTCCGGCGCTCAACAGCATCGGATACAACGGATTCCTCACTATCGAACGCGAGGTCGGCGAAACGCCTGAAAAGGACATTCAGACGGCCATTGATTTTCTCAGAGCAAAAAAAGAAAAGTTCGGTTTTTAATCCAAAAAATAATTATAAAACAGAAATTAGATAAATGTACCAGATAGATATTTTCTCCGTCAAAGTTGTTATTTTCGATCTTGACGGAACCATTGCATATACCCTTCCCGATCTCCGTACAGCCATAAACGAAACGCTGCGCTCATTCGGGCTTCCGGAGCGATCTCTTTCAGAGGTGTTAAGCGCCATTAATTTCGGCGGCAGACGGTTTGTTGAAAGCTGTCTGCCTGCCGATATGCGCGATGCCGAATTTGTAGACCGCGCATATCGGCATTATCTAGGAGTGTATGCCCGCTGTCACAATGACCAAACATCCGCATACAACGGAATACCGGAGCTGTGCCGCGGTCTTAATGCAAAAGGCTATAAGCTGGCGGTCTTCACAAATAAAGAAAACTCTTTCGCAAACAACATCATCAATAAGCTCATTCCGGATACCTTCGACATTGTCCTCGGATACAACGTCAAAAACAAATCGGGCATTATCATTCCTCATAAGCCAGAGCCGGAAGGAGCCGTTTATATCTGCCACAGACTTGGCGCAACGCCGGATTCCGCCGTTTTCATCGGTGATTCCGCGGTTGATATGAATACAGCCGTAAACGCAGGCATGCACAAAATCTGGGTCAGCTGGGGATACGCCCTGAGAAACGCCTTTCCGGACATAGTTCCCGATTTCATAGCGGATAAGCCCGCCGAAATAGCCGAGCTATTCGGCATAGGTAATAATGCTCCGAAAAACAACCGAAAGGAAGCCATATAATGCCAGACGATATAATACAAATTGCCCGCAGGATAAAAGAACTGCGTGAAATACTCGATATACCGGTCGATGAACTCGCCGGCTTATGCGATGTGACACCCGAAAAATATCTGTATCTTGAAAGCGGAAAAGACGATTTCTCTTTTACCTTCTTATACAAGCTTGCGAAGCGTTTCGGCGTAGATATAACCGATCTGCTCACCGGAGAAAGCACCCGTCTTTCACTTTATGACGTCGTGAGAAGAGGAGAAGGTCTGCCAATCCAACGCAGAGAGGGCTTTTCTTATCAGAATATGGCCTTTCTGTTCAAAAATCGCATTGCAGAGCCCTTTGTCGTCACCGCACCTCCCGTTAAAAACTGGGAAAGCGCGGAGGTTGCGCTCTCTACTCACCGCGGCCAGGAATTTGACATGATCTTTGAAGGCAGCCTTAAGGTGGTCATTGAAGGACATACTGAGATTCTCAATCCGGGCGATACGATTTATTACGATTCCTCCCACCGTCACGGAATGATAGCCGTTGGCGACAAGCCATGTAAATTTCTCGCGGTGGTAATCGGAAACTTATCATAACAAGCGGGCGACTCCCGCGAAAGGAAAAGGAAAACATAAATGAGTGTACCATTTAAAATTGATCTTTCAGGAAAATCCGCTGCTATAACCGGAGGCGGCGGAGTTTTATGCTCCTGCTTTGCGAAGGCGCTTGCCGAATGCGGCGCCAACATCGCCGTCCTTGACTTAAAGCTGGAGGCTGCGCAGAAAACCGTCGACGAAATCATCGCCGCCGGAGGAAAAGCAATCGCAGTTTCCGCCAACGTTTTACAAAAAGAAAGCCTTGAAGCCGCGAAGAAGACTATCGACAACGCATTCGGCGGCATAGATATCCTCATCAACGGCGCGGGCGGAAATAACCCCAAGGGCACCACCAGCATGGAGTATTACGATCCCTCCGATGCAAACAACGACCTCAAGGAAGTTATCACTTTCTTTGATCTCGATCCGGACGGAATCCGCTTTGTTTTTGACCTTAATTATATAGGCACGCTTTTGCCGACTCAGGTATTCGCAAAGGATATGATCAAGCGCGACGGTCCCGTCATTATAAACGTTTCTTCCATGAACGCATTCCGTCCGCTTACAAAAATTCCCGCTTATTCCGCCGCGAAGGCCGCCATCTCCAACTTCACTCAATGGCTCGCCGTCCACTTTGCAAAATCCGGCATCCGCGTAAACGCTATCGCTCCCGGCTTCTTCTCGACCGCGCAAAACAAAGCGCTTCTCTTCAACACAGACGGAACGCCCACCGCAAGAACCGAAAAAATTCTTGCCCACACTCCTATGGGACGTTTCGGCGAACCCGAAGATCTCATAGGCGCTCTCCTCTGGCTCTGTGACAACAAAGCAAGCGGCTTCGTGACCGGAACCGTCATCCCGGTGGACGGCGGCTTTTCCGCATATTCCGGAGTCTGATTCCCAAAAAATATTTTTGTTTAAAAAGGCGGCAAATCAGCTTTGATTTGCCGCCGATGTATATTTGCGACAGAGTGAAATATTTAACAAACAAAGGAGTGATATTTTTGCTTAAAGTAGGAATGATCGGTTTCGGCGCGATTGCAAAACTGCATAAAGCTGCATATGACGCTCTCTCAAATAACGGGAAGAATATCAGGCTTGTCGCCGTATGCGACACAAGCCTGGAGCAGTTTACCCATTCAACTGCTTTGAACATTTCAAGCACAACTGTTTCGACGCATAATTTCAACAAATACTCTGTTCTCGACGAAATGCTGGAAAAAGAAGATCCGGATATCATAGATATATGCGTCCCTACACCCGTTCACTGCCGTCTTGCTTGTGAGATGCTGGGAAAAAGTAAAAATGTCCTCTGTGAAAAACCGATGGCGCGTACATATGAAGAATGTCAGTTAATGCTTGACGCGAAAAACAAAAGCGGCAAACAGCTCATGATCGGCCAGTGCGTGCGTTTTATGCCTCATTACCGTTATTTGAAAACCGCTGTATGCGAAAAGACCTTCGGCGAAATCAAGAGCGCATTTTTCTACCGTCTCAGCAGTCCTCCCGTTTGGGGATTCAAAAACTGGCTTCTTCAGCCCGAAAAGAGCGGTGGATGCCTCTTGGATATGCATATTCACGATCTCGATTTTTCCAGGTTTTTATTCGGGGAGCCGGATCAAATCTCTTGTTCGTCATCCGGATTTTATGCTGATTATGACCTTGTGCATTCACGCCTTGTATACTCCCGCGGTTCATCTGATTTGTCTCTGACTGTTGAAGCCACGGGAGACTGGTCTCTTTCCCCGTCGTTCCCTTTCTCCTCAGGTTACCGCGTCAATGCCGAAAAAGCGACAATAGTCTGTGAAGGCACAAAGGTTACAGTGTATCCCATTCAGGGTGAAGCTTTTTCGCCTGAGCTTGATAATTCTGAGGTGTTTTATTCCGAAATTGACTATTTCCGCAGTATTATAACATCAGGCGCTGAAAATACGATTAACCCACCAGAATCGGCGGCTCTTTCAGTGCGTCTCGCGGAATCGCTCCGCGCTTCCGCCGATGCCGGAGGAACACTTTTGAAATATTAACCATGCAATGTATATTAAAAATACTCCGCGGAAAAATAAATCAGAGATCGTTTTTCTGAATTTTTTATCCGGGGAGTATTTTTTATGAAACTGTATCTGGTACCCTTGACTACGTTATTATCCCTGATAATTCTTTTTTTAATATCAAAGCTGATCGGATACCGCCAGGTATCCTCCATGAGTCTGTATGATTATATAAACAGCGTAACCATTGGCTCTCTCGCGGCTCAGCTTTCTATAGCCGAAGGCAATGATATATGGCGAAATGTCATAGCAATGAGTTTATACGGAATTTTTACTCTCGCCTGTGCGATTCTGACAAACAAAAGCAAAAAGGCCCGCAATATTATTGAAGGTTGTCCGATAATATTAATGGATAAAGGTGTGTTATATAAAAACCGTATGAAGAAAGCACATATTGATACAGACGAGCTCGTCGGAGCACTTCGTGTCCTTGGGCACTTTGATATTTCTAAGCTTAATTCCGTGGTTTTGGAAACCAACGGCAAAATTAGCGCGCTGCCAAAGGCCGGCGAACGCCCGTCGACACCGAACGATCTGTCAATTTCCGTACCGGAAGAATCGATATGGACGGAAATCATTAGCGATGGCAAAATCGACGCCGAAAAAATGCGTATGTGCGGCATTGATATGAATCGGCTTAATAAAAAACTATCCGAATGCTCGAAAACTGCCGATGAGATCTTTTTGGCAGTTTGCGATTCATTCGGAAATATATGCTTTTTCCCTAAAAAGTACACCTCGGAAAAAAGTGCGATATGAAATACTGTATATTTCATTCTTTTAGAGTTATTCCCTTGTCATGTCCTTTTTCTTATCAAGTTTTTTCACTTTTCTTTCGAGAATTTTCATAAGCGTATACTCGTCCTCAAAGGGGCATCCGCATTTAACGCATGTCTCTGCGGAAAGAAAGTTTCGTCGGGAGCAGTTAGGGCATTTTTTTCTCTTGAATGTAAACGGAGACTTTGTTTTCATTGCGATAACCGCTCCTTGTCATTATTTAAATATTTTTATTAAAAGATTCTTTATACCCTTTTTCAAAAGGTTTTGAACCATTTGCTTCACAAATTGCCTATTACGATTCTTAAATGAGTTTTAGGGGATTCTTAAGGACCCTTTCCCAAAAGGTTTTGAACCGTTTGCTTCACAAATTGCCTATTACGATTCTTAAATGAGTTTTAGGGGATTCTTAAGGACCCTTTTCCAAAAGGTTTTGAACCGTTTGCTTCACAAATTGCCTATTACCATTCTTAAATGAGTTTTAGGGGATTCTTAAGGACCCTTTTCCAAAAGGGTCCTTAAGCGTCCTGCGGTTTTAATCAAATGCTCTGTTTTTCGTTTTTATTCCGAACCGAATAAGGCAGCTGCGCGCAAGTTCTTCGAGCGAGTCGGTATATCTGCCTCCCAGCCCAATTGATTTATTGGCAACTGACAGCTCCGTACAACCAAGAATAACACTGCCGGCTCCGGCCTCAAACAATTCTTCGCATACCGAAAAGAACGCGGGCATATCAGCGGGCTTTCCGGCTTTGATGCAGTCATATATCACATACATAACTCTCTGTTGGCTCTTTTCCGACGGAACCACACATTCGATTCCGCGCCGCGCCAGTGCTTTTTGAAATAAACCCGTAGTGACCGTCCCGGTTGTCGCCATAATGCCCGCCCGGTTTATTCCGGAGCTTTTAAGCCGGTCAGCAACGCATTCAAGCATGCTGATAACCGGAAGCCCTATTCCTTCGCAGATCTGATCATAAAAATAATGACTTGTCACACATGGTATTGCGATCGCTTCGACGCCGGCAGCCTTCAGTGTTTTACCGGCTCCGATAATCACAGGCACGGGGTTTTCGGAGGATTTCCCGAGTATGTAAGCGGTGCGGTCGGGAGTTGACGGACGGTTCACCATTATTGTGTCGAGGTGATCCTGATCTCGCGCCACATCGGCAAGGGAAATGAGAAGCTCGGAAAAATATGTGCTTGCCATCGGGCCAAGCCCTCCTATTATGCCGAGTGTCCTCATTTTTTTATATCGTACCCTTTCTTCTGAAAGTTTTCTTTATATTTTTTCATGTATTTATGCTGATTAATAATAAAATATAAATACCTCTTAGGCGTCATATCAGGTTTGTACAGCAGATGCTTTATATGCTTGCCGCTTTTCACGAGAGCTTTTGCCTGAGCCTTCAGCTCCTCATTGCCCACAAAGGCATATATGACCTTCGCGGGAATTATAGACCACAGGCATCCTCCGGCTTCACCTATGACAAGCTTTTGCTTTTTACCGTACACAACATCGTCGACAAGAAATTTTGCGAGATTATATCCAGCCGCAGTGACAAAATAACTGCTTCTACCCTGACGGAGATTCATTTCGAAAAATTTATATTTTCCGGTTCCGTCACGACAGTCTTTTTTTAAGTCTATGTTTATAAATCCGGTATATCCGATCTTTTCGAGAAATCCGATTATCTGAGCCGCGAGAGCGTCATCGCGGCCGGGAATTATGGCGGCATAGCTGCCTATTCCCTGAGCCGTATGCTCCTCAAGCAGCACATTGCCCATTACTAAAAGTCTCACTTTTCCGTCCATACCGCAATAGCAGTTGACCACGCGCATCGCGTCGTCGTTTCCGGGAATAAACTCCTGAAGCACAAGAGTATCTTTATATGAGGAGGAATATATGGCGTCTAGTATGGCACGGAATTCAGGCTCTGACGAAGCGATAAACACCTTTTTTTTGCCCTGGAAAGAACAGTTCCAATACGCCACGCTGTTTGATGGTTTTATTACTATCGGAAATTCGAAAGGAGTCTCTATATTCTTGTAATTTGAATAATCACATTCGACTGTTTTCGGATAATCAAAGCCGAATTCGTCGCAAACATCGTAAAAATTCTTTTTTATAGAAAGCCTTTCGTATGTCTTTGAGTCGGTGCTGTTGAATAGATATGCTCCTTTCAGCTTATCCTGGTTGCGTGCGAGCAGCTTTGTATAATTATCGCCGCAGGAAACGAGCAGCAGCTTTTTTCCGGCGGAAGCAACAGAAGCAGCATAATCAAGCAGAGTTTTAACGAAAACTTCGTCTTCCTCAAGTCTTGGCTCTTCTACTGCGACTTTGACAATCCTTGAATTGTCCGTTGCGGGTAATTGTCCTTTTCCGATTGCCACCGAGGTTATTCCGTAAGCTTCATGAAAACTGCGTGCCATTCCGTATGCGTTTTGATCGCTTCCTAAAAGCACAGGTAAAAAATCAATTTTATTATTCATTTTAAAATTCCCTTTCCGCACGCATTATCTAAGTGCGTCATGCGGATTTGATTTAAAAATTAAGCTTATATGCCTTGGAGGTTTTACCTTCGGCTCCGTTAAAATTAACCCAGATCACATTATCGTGCAAAAAATAAATATCTGAATAAGATTCGGCATCCGTAAGTCCGAAGTATTCGTCAAGTACGAGCTGCCTGCCATTCATGTTGTTCTTATTTACATTTGAACAGACAGTGACGGTTTTTCCGTCCTTTTTCGCTGTAATCAGCACACGCTCCGCATTAGGGCTTACGGCGCAAAGCTCCGCCGATTCATATTGCTTCCTGTCCAATTTGACGGCATATTCAGTTCCGAGAACCACGTTAAAAAAGCGGCTATAAATATATTTTTCGTCTTTGGCATCGGCTTTTTTATGGTATGCCTGATAATAATCGGCATAAACGACCTGCGTCGCTTCGGTATCTTCCGGGACCTGACACGCAGCCATTTCACCTTTAACGGCATCGAATACATGATAACCCTGTTTTCCCTGCGTATCAACAGCGAATATCAGAATACAGCGGTTGTTTATAAAACGGATAAGCTTCGCGTTATTTAATTTATAATCAGCTAATATAAAGGCTTTTTCACCCGACAATTCGTCTGATTGCTTTGCGCTGCGGAATTCGATATTCAATACTTCTCCGGTTATTCCGGCGGCGGTGAAGCCATCAGGTGAAATGGCGGATATCTTTTCGCCGTATATATCCGTGATATTAACGCATCCCTTCATAAGAGGGCTTACTGATGAAAATGTTCCCTTGCCGCCGTCATTCGTTATATATTTCCTGCCGTCCGGCGCGCAATAGACGAGATCATAGTCCGCATATAATGACATCAAAGTATCGTCATAAGTGAAAGCGCTGTCAGAAAAGCATCTCGTAAACAGCCATGTCTTCGTATCGTTTACAAACCTGAAATAATCGAGCCTTCCGCCTTCAATGCCAAAGGAGGACATATCGACATTTATCGGAGAGACGTTATAAAAGCCTCCTCCACTGTTGATATTATAATATATAGCATCGGCTTTAAGCAAGGTATCATCGCCGTCTCCGGCTTCATTTTTTGCAAAGAGCATGCCCTGACTGTAAATTTTGTTTCCTGTCGTTTTATAAATTTCGTTGACGGGATTCGATTTGTAAATATTCAAAACTATATAAAATGCCGTCCCGAGGACAAGCATCAGGAAAAGAGAAAAAAACAATATTCCCTTCGCTGATTTGGCGCTGAACATACGTAAATCACTCCTTTGTTATTAAAAACGGCATTAAATAATTATTTAAAGCGGTAGCAAAATGTAAATGCTCCGATCATATCCAGTTTGACATATTTTTATAATATCACAAATACCGTCTGTCCGCAATAGAATGACAGATCAAAGCGGATTTTTAGATATTCTGGAATACTGCCTCGGATATTTCTGATCAGTGCGAGCTGTCTTTTTGATTATTATGATATAACGCGACATGTCACAAAATTTTTTAAGTTCGTCTGCTTCATCTGCCGTCGCGTTTTCACCTGCGGCTTTCATTACATCCTCATATTTGATATCGACGCGCAGCTTTTCGATAATTTCTCCGCCGAGCATTTTTATCGCCTTTTGCGAGACCGCAATTTCCTCATCGGCGCGCGCCCCCTTCATAGCGAGAAAATATCCGCTTTGTTTTACAAACGGGAGGCAAAGCTCGGAAAGAACATTCAGTCCCGCGACAGCACGGGCAACCGCAAAATCATATTTTTCGCGGAATTGCGAAGCCTTCCCAATTTCCTCGGCACGCCGCGGAAAGAATGAAATATCATTGATACCGATAATTTGGGCGGTAGTTTCTACAGACTTCAGCTTTTTTTCCGTGCTGTCTATCATGGAAAGCCACATATCGGGCTTCGCAATTTTTATCGGAAGCCCAGGAAAGCCGCCTCCGCAGCCGATGTCGCATACAACAGGCGCTTTTGACTGACAAAAGTCTTTGACTGATAAAAGCGACAGCGAATCCGCGAAATGCCGCAGGACAACCGGGCACATTCCGTCAATTGCCGTTATGTTAATTTCACCGTTGACCTCTTTGACACGGTCATAAAGAGCCGAAAATGATCTCATCATATCATCATTCAACTCAACGGGCGACAGCGCGCGGAGCGCCGAAGCGCAGAATGCGTCAAGCAATTTATGTCGTCCTCCATAACTTTATATTTTATTATTCTGGAGATACCGAGGAATATTTTACAGATTTCCGTGCGAGTGCTGCGACAGATAAATAATAAGCACGGTTATATCCGCCGGGCTGACTCCGGATATTCTCGACGCTCTGCCAAGGCTTTCCGGGCGGAATTTCGCGAGCTTCTGCGTGGCTTCAAGCCTTAAGCCTTTAATCTGAGAATAATTTATCTCCGAGGGAATAAGGCGCGTTTCCATTTTTTTAAACGCCTCTGCTTCGGCGCGTTCGCGTTTTATATACCCCGCGTATTTTATTTCTATACCGGCTCTGCGCAATACACTGCGGCTTGTTTGCGTGCGCGTCGTATCAACAGCCGTCAGCGCCTCATAATCAAGCTCAGGCCTGCGCAGCAACTCCGAAAGCCGAATTCCAGTTTTTACAGCCGTAGAGCCGTGTTCTTCCAATAAGCGCGATAGCTCTTCGGAGGGTGGGATAAAAGTACATTCCGCGCGGGCTATTTCAGCGTCTATTTCCGAAAAAAGCTTCTGCTTTTTTTCGTATTTCTCATTTGAAACAAGGCCGGCAGCGCGGCCGTATTCGATAAGTCTTCTGTCGGCATTATCCTGCCTTAAAAGCAGACGGTATTCGCAGCGCGAAGTCATTATTCTGTAGGGTTCTTCCGTCCCCTTCGTTACAAGGTCATCGATCAGCGTGCCTATATATGACGAATCTCTCGTGAGACGGATCTGTTCGAGGCCTCGTGCCAGACATGAGGCGTTTATGCCGGCAATAATCCCCTGCGCCGCCGCCTCTTCATATCCGCTCGTTCCGTTGAACTGACCCGCGCCGAAAAGCCCGGGTAGCTCTCTGAATTCAAGCGTCGGATAAAGCTGAGTAGGATCGCTGCAGTCGTATTCGATCGCATACGCATTTCTCATTACCTGCGCATGCTCAAGTCCTTCAATCGAATGAAGCACACGCATTTGAACGTCCTCCGGCAAAGACGAGCTTAATCCCTGAACATATATCTCGGCAGTATCCTCTCCCATCGGCTCTAAAAAAAGCTGATGGCGCGTTTTGTCCGGAAAACGCATTATTTTGTCTTCTATGCTCGGGCAGTATCTTGGACCGGTGCTTTTTATCTTTCCGGAATACAGCGGACTGCGTCCTATATTTTCACGAATTATGCCGTGTGTAAACTCGTTTGTATAAACAGTATAACAAGGATATTGCTTTATCTCTGCAAATTTGTCTTCGTCGGTATCAGATGAAAACGGCTCCGGCGGAATATCGCCGTTTTGCGCCTCAGCCTTTGAAAAATCTATCGAATCCCGGTGGATCCTCGCAGGTGTGCCTGTTTTAAATCGGCGGATCGAAACGCCGAGATTTTTTAAAGATGCCGTAAGAAGCATCGCGGATCGCATTCCGTTCGGGCCGGCCTTGTATGACGCGTCTCCGACGACTATATTTGAATCAAGATAAGTTCCGGTTGAGATTACGGCCGCTTTGCAACGGTATCTTGCCCCGAGATGCGTTGTTACGAAATACCCTTCTTCGTTTTTATCTTCACCGGGAGTATCTGATATTCTTGTAATTTCGGCTATTTCGGCCTGTATAAGTCTGAGTCCTTTTGCTTTCTCTATCACTGATTTCATATATTCGTGATATCTTTTTCTGTCTGACTGATGACGAAGTGAATGAACTGCCGGCCCCTTGCTTATATTAAGCATACGCGACTGTAAGCATACGGCATCCGCCGCTCTTCCCATTTCGCCGCCGAGCGCGTCTATTTCGCGGACAAGATGACCCTTGCCCGTCCCTCCTATTGAGGGATTGCACGGCATATTGCATACATCATCGAGATTTAAAGTGAATAATATTGTATCGGCGCCTGTACGCGCGGAAGCAAGCGCCGCCTCGGTTCCGGCGTGGCCAGCTCCTATTACAATAACATCGGCGCATCCGGCGTCGTAAACAATATTTTTATAGCTGTCTTCCATAAACGATTCTCTTCTTAGTATTGGGTTATTACCGTCCTGCCGCTAGGGAGAATACAAGGACGTAAAACTCAATTGTTTAATATTTATAAATTATTTTCCGACGCAGAAACGTGAGAATATCCGATTGACTATCTCTCCGGCGGTGCGTATTCCGTCAATATCATACAGCCTTGACAGCGCGTTTTCAAGCATAATGCCGCAAATATCCTTTTTGCCGGTTTGCAGACATTCCAGAGCCTCCGATATGAGAGCACGTGCGTCGGAGATATTGTTCTTCTGCCGGATGTTCGTGATGACTCCTCCGTCGGAAGCGTTAAAACCTTCTTCGGCATATTTTTTCTCCGCGCGCGCAATTAAGTGCCGGACGGACTTATCATCATCTTCGGAAATATATTCCGCTTCACCGAATATATCGACGATGCTTTTACTATCGGCGATTCGTGCCAGATCACATTTTGTGAATACCGGAATAATTTTTTCCGGTTTGTTAATAGAAATCAGCTTGTCTGAAATTATTCTGTCGTTCGCGTCAAGCGGCTGCGAAATATCGAAAAGCGCAAACACAAGCGGAGATTTTTCTTCTATTGTGCGCCATACGCGTTCCATACCGATCTTTTCCACTCGATCTGATGAATTTTCTCTGATTCCCGCAGTGTCGCAAAGCTTTAATATAATTTTCCCTGCTTTTACCGGATATTCGAGTATATCCCGTGTTGTGCCCGGTATATCTGTAACTATCGCCCTGTCTTCTCCGAGCAATAGATTAAAAAGCGAGGATTTTCCAACATTCGGTTTTCCCACGATAACCGCGGGAACCCCCTCGGTTACCGCCTCTCCGGTTTTATACCCTTCGATCAGCTTGTCGCACTCGCTTATCAGCGTGTTTATCTTCTGTTCAAGCTCACAGTCGGGCATATCCTCCAGATCTTCATCGGGGTAATCTATATATGCAAACAGAGAAGCGACCAGCTCAGTTGTTTCATCAGTCATCGCTTTAAGCTTTTGGCTAAGCCGCCCGCGCGCAATTGCGCCGGACAGCAATACGGCCGTCTCTGATTTTGCGTCCAGCAAATCGGCAATTCCTTCCGCGCCCGTAAGCGTAAGCTTTCCATTTATAAATGCCCGTTTGGTGAATTCGCCGGCTTCGGCATGTCTTGCGCCCGCTCTCAGCGCCGCGTCAAGAACCATTCCTGTCACACATATCCCGCCGTGACATGAAATTTCTGCCGTGTCTTCCCCAGTAAAGCTGTGAGGAGACATGAAAAGCGTAAATATTCCGCTGTCAATCGTCTTTCCGTTTTCAGGATCGGTTATTTCACCGAATATCGCGGTGCGAGGCGGATAATCGGTGAGCTCTTTTGCGCTTTTTGATTTAAAAAGCTTTTGGACCGTTTCGAAAGCTCCGTCTCCGGATATCCTTATTACAGCCACTCCTCCCTTTCCGCGCGGGGAGGAAATCGCGCATATCGTATCTGACATAATTATAAAAAATTACGGAGCGGCGGCGCAAAGCTTAAGCTGCACCGCGCCCCGTTTCGAGCCTTTATGTTTATTTTTTAAGAATTACTTCTTCCGTATCTTCAACATCGGCAAGATTCAATTCGTCTATACTCTTTGCTTTTTTGATTTCTCTGGGCGGTCTTTGCGGATTATATTCATATACCTTTGGAGAGCCGCCGGCGATTTCTGTGTCACTTTTAATTGTTCTGTCGTCAGTCACTTTTATATTTGGATTCATGACAGGGCGGCGTATCTTTTTCGGGAACGGAGGGACAACCGGAGCATTTGAAACCTCGACAGGCGGCTGTGTCTGAGCCGTAACATTTACAGACACAGGTTTAGGACCGCGTTTATTAAAATCGCGTCCTCCGCCTCTGTTATTGTTTGGCCTTCCGGAATTTCTGCCGTTATTATTTCCTCTTCCGCCGTCTCTGCGGTCGTTATTGCCGCTGCGTTCGCGTCCGAAGTCGCGCGGTTTTTCGAACTTATGAGGCTTTTCTGAATATTCTTCTATCTCGCCCAACGCACTGATATCGGGTACGACTTTAACAGAAACCTCTTGTGTTTTCGTGTCTGCGGCTGCCGGTTGATCTGCTGTTTCAGCAGGAGCGTCGGATACGGCAGAATTCTGTAAAGACTCTTCTTTATCCGGTTTTGCTACACGCTGATCTTTTTTCTGTTGGTATTGCTCCGGAGCGACAATAATTTTTCTTTCATCCCCTGAGCCGACGGAAAAAGTTATAACGCCCTCTATGTCCTGCACTTCTGAATGGATTATTCGTCTCTCATATGAATTCATCGGCTCAAGGCTGACACTTTTTCCTGTCTTGTTTACACGCGCCGCGATCTTTCTGGCAAGAGCCTTGAGAGTTTCTTCTCTTTTTTCACGGTAATTTTCAACATCAACTGTAATTCGTACAAAATTTTCCTGTTGTCTGTTTGCCGCAAGATTCGTAAGATATTGAAGCGAATCAAGAATTTCGCCATGGCGTCCGATGATCAAGCCGAGATTTTCGCCGTTAAGAGTAAAGTTTATGTCACCGTTTTCGCTCTTTTTGCATGTGACTTCAACATCGGTAAAGACCATGTTCTTTAAAAAGGTTTCAAGAAAGAACCTCGCGCTTTGCTCAGGATCTTCTTCATACGTAATTTTCAGCTTGGCATCGGTATTCCCGAATCCGAGAAAGCCTTTTTTCGGCTGTTCGAGTACTTCGTATTTCAGCTTGTCCTCAGGGATTCCGAGCTGCGCCGCGCCCGCAGAAAGCGCGGTCTCTACGGTTTTTCCATAAACCGTGATTTCTTTTGTCAAAAAATATCCCTCCAAAAATTATATACTTTATTTTTTATCGTTTGATTTATTCTTTGCTTTGTTGCTGTCCTTGAGAGGAGCCGGAGATATAATGCCGCTTGTCATATTCGCTTGTTCTTTTTCATCATCCTCATAAGCGCTTTTTAATTCGCCGCCGGAAGGAATTGTATCATCATCGTCGTCATATACGAGCGATTTACGATTTTTTGAATCTACAGCTTGCTTCGCGACCTTCGCAATCTTTTCCTGTTTGCCGTATGCGCGCTCTGCGGCCTTTATTTCATCATCTGTTAACTTAGGAATCGGATACATCTTTGCGAGAATATATTGCTGTACCGGGCTTAAAAGATTCTGATATATCCAGTAAAGACCGACAAGAGCGGGAACCTGAAACGCGATAACGAGCGAAATAAACGGCATTCCGTACTGCATCACCTTCAGAGAGCTGTCGGCTTCGTTCTGCGGAGGCTGATACGAATACTTCTTCATTAAAAACTGGCTGATAAATGCGCTGATAAGCGCGAGCACGGGTATTAACAGTAATAAATTGAGGTTTGAAAGAGACGGTATGTCTCCTAAATTGTATCCAAGGAATGAAAGATTTGGAATATCAGACAGAGTAAAGCCTCCGGAGGTCATTGCGGCTCCGTATTGCGTAGTATGGGCTTTTATATCGGTAATAAGGCGCATTTCGTCGATTACCTTCGGGGCAGTTCCGCCGGATGCAACGATCAAATCGGTATATACTTTTCCCAGCGCTGTTATTGTATCGCCTGAAAGCTGCATGAGATATGTCAGAGGCTTTCTTATAACGTCATAAAGCGCGATAAGGATAGGAAACTGAATAATCAGCGGGAGACAACCGGAAAGAGGACTGAATTTCTCGTCCTGATACAGCTGCATTATTTCATTGTTTACTTTTTGTTTTGTGGCCTGGTCATCGCGCCCTTTATATTTATTTCGTATCGCCATTTCTTTCGGGCGGAGCTTGGCCTGTTTAATTGTGTTCTTCTGCTGCTTTATTCCGAGAGGAAACAGCAATATTTTTACGAGTATCGCGAAAATTAAAAGCGCGATAGCGTAATTATTTATGAACGAATATATCCACTCAAGCGGATACGCGAATATTTGACTTATAAATCCCATATATAATCTCTTTACCTTTAAGGATGTAATTACGGTACGGGATCATATCCCGCTTTTCCGAACGGATTGCAGCGCAGGACGCGCCATGCGGATAAATAAAAGCCTTTAAAAAAACCGTATTTTTCAAATGCCTCGACAGCGTATGCAGAGCAGGTTGGTGTAAAACGGCAATGCGAACCTATATACGGCGATATGAACCTTTGATAAAGGCGTATTAAAAAAACGCAAATGTGTTTCATATTTTCTCAGCAGGCAATATTCCGAGCTCACGCAGCGCTGTTCGCATGTCTGATAAAACATTCCCGGTTTTGACGTTTTTGTTGAACAGCCGTGTACGGGCGACAAAAATCAATATGTAATACTTTCCCGTTGATTCGATTTCGGGATAAAGCGCACGGTATGCTTCTCTTATGAGGCGTTTCCCGCGGTTGCGGCCAACGGAGCCCGCCAGCTTTTTGTTTACGGTTATGCCGTATTTCGTTTTAAATTTCGGTTTTGACGGCAACATATATACTGCTATATGCTTTTGCGGAGAGGACTTCCCTTTTGCGTAGGCTCTGCCGAAAAGGCGATTTTCTTTAATTGTGTAAAGCTTCATTTAATGAGACTTTCTCCGATAAAAAGGAAAAACCACCTGTGCCGAAAAGCCTGCCGCACCGATTCCGATGCGCGGCTCATCCCGGACGGCGGTTTTATACAAGATAAACTCCTTTTGCCTGCTTATCCGATCAATAAGTAAGCTGTGCTCTTCCCTTGGCTCTGCGTCTCTTGAGAACCTTTCTTCCGTTTGAGGTCTTCATTCTTTTACGAAAGCCGTGTTCGACTTTTCTCTGACGCTTCTTCGGCTGATATGTTCTTTTCATATGCGGCACCTCCTTTATATTGAGGATCAATTCCTGCCGCGATGATCGACGCGGCACAATTCACCCGGTAAAATTATAATTCAAAAACAAAATATCTCATGCTAAAGCCTATTATACAATAACTCTTATTATTCTGTCAAGATATTTCTTAAATTTTTATCGAATTTGCCTTTGAATAATTACTTGAACGCCTTCAGCGCCGCGCCGATCACCGTCCCGAACTGCGCGCCCTGAGGAATAATGAATTTTTTCCCGAACATGATTCCGAGCTGTGTGAATATTTGCGATGCCTGTTTGACAAGCGTGAGATTTCCGGTAAGTACTATCTCGTTGATTCCATATTGGCGCGAAGCGAATATCGCAATCATGCCAATAGTTTCGAATACGAGATTTATTATCCCGAGCGCGATGTCGGCGTTTGTCGCTATATCGCTGACGCGTCCGAAATTCGCCGCCGTCATCTCTTTTGGCATGGTCGGAATTATGTTTTTTCGGGTAATATCCGAAATTCTGAGATCTACCTTCCCAAGCTCTCCGTCTTCCGCCAGCAGACATATATGTTCTATGTCCTGCATATTTAAAAGCAGCTTTGACAGTCCGACAAGCGTGCCGCCTCCGATCCCGGTGCCGCCGAGATAATTAATCGTCCCGGTCGCCGCATCGGCGCGAACCGTCGCCGTACCTGTTCCCATACTGACTATTATTGCGTTCTCTATCTCTGACAGGTACAGACCGCCCAGCCCGATTGCGGTGAATTCTTCGATATGCTCTGTCCGGATTCCGTATATCTCATCTTCGACAAAGGACGATCCGACGCCTGTTATCATTATTTTCTCAACATCGGAAAGAGTTATTCTGTTTTTCTGTGTAAATTTTCCGAATGCGCCGTAAAACGAAGCTGTCGGATCGTTTGCTTTTACAAACAGCGGAGCTATGAGATTACGACCGGAATCAAATCCGCATATCTTAGTCGTGCTGCCGCCTATATCTATTCCTATAACGGTTTTCATATTAATCTTCCATATTTAATTTATGTTGCCCTTTATAATAAATTGTTCTAAAAGGCAAAATTCCCGTTTTCGAAGACGGTGATCTTCTCTCCCGATTTTGTCGTTCCGATGATTCTCAGATCCGGGGTTCCGATCATGAAATCCTCGTGCGTAATGGAGTCGTTCAATCCCAGCGGGATCAGCTCCGACTTGGATTTCCCCGCAGAGTCTTTTATACACGGGTATGCCTCTCCGAATGCTATGTGACAGCTCGCGTTTTCGTCAAACAACGTGTTGTAAAACAGTATTCCCATTTTTCTTATCGGGGAATCATATTGAACAAGCGCAAGCTCTCCGAAATAGGACGCTCCTTCATCAACGGAAATTGCGTTTTTAAGGATTTGCTCGCCTTCTTCGGCGTGCGCCTCAACAATTTTACCGTCCTTGACCACGAAATTAAAGTTCCTGATCACGTTTCCGTCTATGCAAAGCGGCATGGAGGCATAAACAATGCCGTTTACTCCGTTGCGTATAGGCGCGGTAAATATTTCCTCAGTCGGAATATTGGCGACAAACGGAATCTCTTTTTCTCCTGAGGTTTTTTCAGCTCCGCCAATCCATATATGATTCTGCGGAAGCTTCGCGACGAGATCTGTTCCGAGCGAATTTGTATAATGCAGCGAATCAAACGCATATGAATTAAGCTTTTCCGCGCGGCGGGCCGTCCTATCTATATGATCCCTCCAGAGCGTGACGGCGTTTCCGCTTCCGTCCACTCTTACAGCCTTAAATATCGAGTCCCACAGTGCCTCCTCAGCCTTTTTCGGACTCAGATGAGGGAAAACTTTTTTTGACCATGAGGGAACGGGAACGGAAGCAACGCACCAGGCAAACGCGTTTTTAAATTCCAGCGCGTAATATTCCTCAAGCGCCTTTCCGGAGGAGCGTGTCCGGCGCATAATCCTGTCTGAATTCACGCCCTTAAGCATTTCCGGGTCGCTTGCGGCAATCGCAAGCAGAGCGGCTCCGTTTTTAGCGCGAGTCATAAGCTTGTCGACATTCCATTGCGGGAATTTATCGAAAACCTCGTCGGAAGCACGAAGGTATTTCATTCGCCCAAGCTTTTCGTCGTTCCAATCTACATTAACCTCGCTGGCTCCGAGATCATATGCCGCTTGCGCGCACATGCGTACAAATTCTGCACACTTCGGGTCTATCGGAGAGCTGATGCACAGCTCCTGACCTTTTTGAATATTCAGTCCTACAGAAACAAGAAGCTGAGCGTACTCCGCCAGCTTGTTATCAAATTCAGCGCTCATACAATTCACTCCATTATTCTCCAAAAATCAGAAAACGCTTAAGAACCTTTTTTAAGGAAAAAGGTTCTTAAGAATCTCCAAAAACCTTCAATCATTTTCATCACGCGGCTTTATATGTCTGAAATTGCTTTTTCGTTTGGTTTCATATGGTTTCAGGGGAAATATTTGATATCTTATTTAAGTAAAAAGTTCTTAAGAATCTCCAAAAACCTTCAATCATTTTCATCACGCGGCTTTATATGTCTGAAACTTCTTTTCCGTTTGGTTTCGTATGATTTCAAGGGAAATATTTGATATCTAATTTAAGTGAAAAGCTCTTAAGAATCCCCAAAAACCTTCAATCATTTTCATCGCGCGGCTTTATATGTCTGAAACTTCTTTTCCGTTTGGTTTCGTATGATTTCAGGGGAAATATTTGATATCTTATTTAAGTAAAAAGCTCTTAAGAATCTCCAAAAACCTTTAATCATTTTCATCACGCGGCTTTATATGTATGGCTTATATTTTCAATAAGATAGTTATGATTAAATGCATAATGGATATAATTTAAGCTTTTTGAGGATTCTAAAGGGACTTTTCCGCGATAAAAGTTCCTTTGGCAGGGGTTTAAGGTAGCGTCCCCGCGTGTTATTCCTTGTTTTCCCATTTGCCGGGAGCTGTTATACGGCAAAAGCATTTTGCCTTGTCTATGCCGGAAAAATCATAATCGTATTTGTACCCGAGCGGTTCAAGCACCCTCCGATACAATATATCGCAGTGATAGCAATATTTCGGATACGGTTCCATGTAATCAAGATTCAGAAGCCGGCCTTTGGAAGGGCAATAATGCATGTCAATCGTGAAATCCCCGGCCTCCTCATCGACGGTCATAGTGAAATCGGCCGCTTCTTCATTGAGAGTTCCGCTCCAGTATTTATAACAGCCCATTATTCCGTATCTTCGGACATTTTCGTCCAGATTCTTAAGTCCCGTCTCACCGAGGTGATTCCAGTATTTCAGAACACCGTCAAAGCCGTCAATAGATTCTATGTATTTGAAAAGCTCACTGTATGCGGGAATGAATTCAGTGCAGGAGATCATGTTATTTTACCTCCTTGAAATAAAGCTCCGCGCAGCCGTCCGCGCTGTTATATTTTCTAAGCTCAAATTTGTACGGCAATCCCGAAACCAGCTCTTCATTGACAGCCTTTTCGACTTCAAAATAATTTTCGGCCGGTATTTCCCCGCTTTTTCTGATATGCTTAATCGCCGGCGAATAGGCCATTTTGATTACAAGCTCGTCTTCAGCCTTTGAGAGAAAACAACTGAGCGCATCCGGGCATTCTTCTGTTTCAAATATCTTTTCGTAATGCGTCTTTATTGCCGAAAGACCGTTCTTTTTCAGATCGTCTTTGAGCGGAGCGTAAAACGCCCTTGAAAATCTTGTCAGATATTCCTTCACATGCCCTTCGCCATAATTTTTTTCAAGATATAAAAGCCCACGATTCATGAAGAGATGAAAATCGCGATGGAGATATTTATTATCGGAAGCTGACCGCTTCATTACTTCAAGCGACATGTCTGCCCCTCCTATTTATGTATTGGATTAAATTATTTAATGTTGAATTTTTTAAGAGTTTCGGCTATGCGAAGCTTTTCGGCCGCCGTGAGATCGCGGGTTTCGGTGGAATGATATGGCTCGCAGACTCCGAGCAGAGAAAGCGCATACTTCTGTCCTATCTGCCATGCGAAATAGCCATCGAGGTATATCCCGTTCATTATTTCAAGCAGCTTTTTCTGTATTTCGCGTGCTTCTTTGAAATCCCCGGCTATTGCCGCATTGTATAATGCAACAAAAATTTCTGGCGTAAGGCTTGCCATTCCGGCAACGATTCCGTCGGAGCCCATCATCATTGACGCATCACACATTGTCTCAACTCCCGAGAAAACAGAAAAATCGTTCCTGTTTTCGAATTCACGTAGGAGCATCATATGAAAATCAAAATCTCCGCTGCTGTTTTTTACTCCGACTATATTTTTTTCTTCGCTTAGCTCTTTAAAGGCGTCAAGATCGATCTTGTTGCCGGTCATAACCGGATTGTTGTATATCACCAGAGGAATCGAAGAATATTTAGCTATATCTTTATAATATTTTATTATTTCATCGCGGCAGGAAGCATAGAAAAAATAAGGAGGAAGCACAACTATATAGTCAGCGCCTGCTTCTATTGCGTTTTCTACATTTTTCATCACTTTTCGATGGCTTTCGGCTGACACTCCGGCAAACAACGGAACGCGTCCTGCGACGGCGTCGTGCGAGATTTTGATAAATTTCTTCTTTTCTCTGTCAATCAAGCTCTGCCCTTCACCCATGGTGCCTAATATGAATATTCCGCTCACTCCGCCGTTGATGCAGCGTTCAATCAGCCTTTTTGTTCCCGCTTCGTCGATATTTTCGTTTTTGTCAAGAGGCGTCATCATTGGCGGAATCACGCCATGCAGTGGTTTGGGTATCTTGGTCATATCTATTGCCTTTCTGTCCGGCAGCAGCTCGGACATGAAGCCTGTGTTATTTCAGACTTCAATAAATTTTATTCTTCATTGATTGCAAGAACAGAAACGACTTGTTTCAATGCTGTATCATAAGAGAACAAAGCTCCGGAAATCCGGCATTTTCCTTCCGCCTGATCAAATCTGACAGGCATTTTTGTCAAAAATCGTGTTATGCTGCATTTGGAATCAACGCCCAGCACGGAATCCTTTACTCCGGTCATTCCGATATCCGTTATATATCCTGTTTTGCCCGGCAGAATGCAGGCATCGTTTGTCTGTACATGCGTATGTGTGCCGAATATGACATCAACTCTTCCGTCTAAATACCGAGCAAGGGCGATTTTTTCCGACGTGGCCTCAGCATGGAAATCCAGAATAGACAGATCGTATCCACCCTGCGCGGATTTCAATATGGCATCCGCAGTTTCAAACGGCGACGCAAGGCTTTCGAGAAAGACGACGCCCATCAGATTCATTGTCAGAATCCTCATGCCACATGCGTTTTCTATTGCCCAACCGTGCCCGGGGCAGTCTCCGGGGTAATTTGCAGGACGCAATATCGCGTTTTTGTCGTCAAGATAACGATAAATATCACGCTTATGCCATATATGATTGCCGGAGGTTATCATATCGACTCCGGCATTATACATTGCGTCTGCGTCGGCACATTCCATTCCGTTGTATTTCGCGCAATTTTCACCATTGGCGATAATATAATCAGCGGAGTATTTTTTCTTTACGAAACCAAGTGTATCTGAAAGGAATTTAAGGCCGGCTTCACCGACGATGTCTCCGATTGCAAGAATTTTTATTATACTCATTTCAATCTTTCAAATCATTTTAAATCACAAAGGCAGACCGTGAGATCTGCCTTTTTTTAACCCGGCAATAAAATAATTACCGCTTATAGACAGAAAAGACTTTGGTATATGGGCTTTTCTCTCTTGTAAAACAATAATATTGAATTGCTGTTTAATAACCTACGAAACGGATTATTTCGCGTATTCGATGGCACGGCTTTCTCTTATCACATGGACCTTAATCTGTCCGGGATACTCAAGCTCGTTTTCTATTTTTTTAACTATGTCTCGCGCAATGAACACCATATTCTCGTCGTTCACCACTTCGGGCTTCACCATGAGCCTGAGTTCTCTGCCGGCCTGAATGGCAAAAGACTTTTCAACGCCTTCATAGGAGTTTGCGATTTCCTCAAGCTTTTCAAGACGCTTGATATATGATTCGAGATCCTCGCGCCTTGCGCCAGGGCGTGCTGCCGAAATAGCATCGGCCGCCTGAACGAGAACGGCGATGATCGTCTGAGGCTCGACATCATTATGATGCGCCTCAATTGCATGAATTACATCTTTGTTTTCACGGTATTTTTTGGCTATCTCAACTCCGAGCTGTGTATGTGAGCCTTCAACCTCGTGATTTAGCGCCTTACCGATATCATGCAGCAATCCAGCGCGGCGTGCAAGCATAGAATCCACGCCAAGCTCGTCAGCAAGCATTCCGGCTATATAAGATACCTCGAGAGAATGTGTCAGCACATTCTGACCGTAGCTTGTGCGGTATTTCAATTTTCCGAGAAGCTTTATCATTTCGGAATTCATGCTGTGAATACCGGCCGAAAGCACTGCCTGCTCTCCGGCCTGTTTAATTATGGCTTCAACTTCCTTGCGTGATTTATCAACGGCCTCCTCAATTCTGGCCGGATGTATGCGTCCGTCGGAAATCAGCTTTTCTATGGAAAGCTTGGCAATTTCTCTTCTCATCGGATCAAAGCTTGAGAGCGTTATAGCTTCGGGTGTATCGTCGATTATAAGGTCGACTCCGGTCAGAGTTTCAATTGTTCTTATATTGCGTCCTTCGCGGCCGATTATACGTCCCTTCATATCATCGTTGGGCAGTACAACCACGGAAACGGTTGATTCCGTAACCTGGCTGGCCGCGCAGCGCTGAATCGAAAGAGTGATGAGATTCTTTGCCTTTTCATCGGCGGTATCCTTGAGCTCCTGTTCTATTTCAACAAGCTTGACGGCGGCGTCGTGTCTGGCTTCGCTTTCGTACTTTTCAACAAGGTACGCTTTTGCCTGTTCGCCGGTCAGCCCGGAATATTCTTCGAGAACCTTGAGCTGTTTTGCCTTGATTTCTTCAACCTCGGCTTCCTTATCCTGGATATCCTTGATTCTTTTATTGATAAGCTCGTCCTTCTTTTCAAGATTGTCGAGCTTTCTGTCAAGGTTTTCTTCCTTTGCAACTATGCGCTTTTCGAGCTTATGAACCTCAAGACGTCTGTCCTTGAGCTCCCGCTCTGCATCGTTTTTGTTTCTAAGAATTTCTTCTTTTGCCTCTATAAGAGCTTCTTTTTTCTTTTGCTCGCCGGCTTTTGCCGCCTCTTCAACGATGCGGTTTGCGTGCTGCTCGGCGGAACCGATCTTCGCCTCCGCTATGCGCTTTCTGTAGGTCACTCCGACAAAAAATCCGATAGCCATCGTTGCGACGGCAACGGCAATACATATCAATATTTCATATAATTCCATGTTAAAAAACTTCGCACCTCCTTTTTGCAGGTGTTTTTTAATTTATTGTCATGGCAATATGAATTATACTCTTCTGCTAAAACAGAAGCAGAACCATTTCTTATATATGTCGACATATCGTATAATATCATGGTTATTTTCAGATTGCCATAAATATGTGTTTTGCTATTTAAAACATCTTGAGCATGGCTTTGAATTCGCGGAGCGTATCCGGATATCTGTCTTCGCCCTGCCCGTGCTTTTGTTCGTGATAATAAGGACAAATTGAAAAATACCCGTCATAGCTCCTTGCGAGCAAAATCGAGCACATTTCTTTGATTTCGGCATTTCCGCCGCACAGCGGCGTGGGGCTGCCGTTGTAAAGCCCATCGTTGATCCGTAACATCGCAATATTGTTTTTAAGGCTGCTTGTGTAAAACATATGGAAAAACGGGTGATGATTTTTTTTGACAAATTCAAACGGATTGAAAACGAAGCCTATGTCGCCGTCTTCCGCAAGAGCGCATAAAACAGTCATAGCGGCATTGTCGCACAGGAGAGAATCGGCGCGGTTTTCAAACAGCGTTTTTATTCCGAAGCTTGAGGCGGCTCTGCAGACCGATTTTATATAACCGAGTCTGTCTTCATCGGTAAAGTTGCCGGCTGGCAAAATGACAGAACGTACGCCGAGAAGATGTGCGGCACGGCAAAATTTCTTAAGCTCATCCTTTAAAAGGGGTTGCTCCGGAAGTGTTATTGAATTTATCCGCGCACAGCTGTCTATTAAAATACAGCGCATGTCCTCTATGGTATTTCCGTCCGCCTCATATAGCGGACACGCCCCTATGTCATATCCGCAGTCAATATCGAATATGCCGAGCGACGCGCATTTTTCCGTTGCCTGCCTGAGCCCGGCGCGGCATGAAGCGGTAAAATCCGCGGAGATATTATACATTTGCTTTCATTGCTCCGTTTTAGAATAGATTCGCATTGCCGTCCCGGTATCAAAAACGAGTATATCACTTTTAATACCGACTAACAGCGCCATAACATAAAGGTCTCCCGCCGCTCCCGAAACGTTCAATATCTGTATGATATAAATACTCCAGAAGTATTGCGGTAAAAATATATTCAGCGCCAATATCAATACGCCGAGTATGACGATCGGAGATAAGCCAATGACGATATACTGCCTTTTTTTGAACAGAGCATCGGCGGCGGCAAAGGCATATAACCCGGTAAAGCCGTATTTCGGCTTTTTTCCGCTGTAATAACGCATAAAAATGCCGTGCGTAAGCTCATGCAGAACCATATACGCGATAATGGAAAATATAAATATGACGGCTTTTCCGACGGTAAAGTAAATATAAGCTGTTTCTTTAATTCCCCTTATCAATATTGCGGCTGCGATCATAACGACCGATATCCCGATTGCCGCAAAATTCACGAGAAGGGCGGCCTTTTTGTCATTCTGCAGATCAACCGTCCTTAACAGCTTATAGTCCTCCGGAACCTCCATAATATTGCATTCTCCCGTAAATATTTACGACTGTCCGCGTTTCAAATCACGCATATTTCGCAGTTTATATCATCACAGTGATTTTTTTCGTAGCTTGTGAGGTCAATTTCTTCGCCGGAATACAGCTTTCTTGACCAATTACAGGAATTGCAGTTTTCGTTTTTGCATATAAACAAAAGGGGATCCTCGGCAAGAATCGGCATCAGCAGCGCAAACATACCCTTGATATCGATAACTTTTACGCACGCAGAACCGACGACAGATTCTTTGAGCAGACCACGGCGGCGCAAAAGCGGCGTCACGGACAGAAAATCGCGATGACCAGGAGGAAACTTCTTTAAAGTAAAGGTTTTTTCCCCGGTAAGGTAGGTCGGAGCGGGAATATCAAGCTCACGCAGGTATTTCGCGTCAATCGCTTCTTCAAGCGAATGCATAATAGTGTCGCGGTCGTTATCAACGCCGAAAAGCACAGCCTTGCCTCCCAGGGCATGTATCTTTTCATACGGAGTGTTTTCGCCGCAGCCGGTACCGCAAAGCTCGTGACCGGAGGTTATATATTCGGCGTATTTTCCCCACGCGGCGACAGAATGCACCGGATGAAGGCTGCGTCTGACACCGGGATGCTTTCTGAAGGCCTCGGATATCTTTCCGACGGCGGAAGGCGTTTTATCGGGATCAAACGGAGCGAACCATCCGGTCAGCGTCGACATGACCACCGTGCCTTCCTCTCCGACAACCGAAAGAAAGCCGTCGACAACCGCGTCGGCTCCGCCTTCTACAAATCCTGCGGCGGAAAGCGCGCTGTGGATGAGCAAAATATCGCCTTTTGTTATATCGGCCATTTCAAGCCCGTATACAATGTCTTGTTTTGTGACAACTTTATCTGTCATTTGCTGTTTTGCCCTCATCTTCCGACATGACAATCGCACGACACGGAGCGCAGCTTGTTCCCGTTACTTTCAGCGGGAGAACGGTAAGGCTGTGATTATTTCCCCGGATGTTTTCGAGATTTACACACGGAGCAAGCATCAGTATATCCGCACGGTAAAACATGTCAAAAAAGCCTTCCGGCTTTTCGAGATTTTCCCAGCGCGGCAAATCGCTGCCCAGTAAAAACGGCTTTTTAGACACAAGCCACTCGACTGCGTCGTATTTGAAAAACGGAGAAGCGGAGAGGTAATCCGCATCAAACCATTTTCTTCCCCAGCCACATCCGACGATTATCGCTCGATTTTCGTGAATTCTCTCCCTGCGTACAGCGTTTTCAAGCATTTCGGCGGATATCCCGAAGCGGGAGCCCCCTGTGTCGGGAATACCCAGCATTATCAGCGTGAGAGGAATGCCGCACAGCTTTTCCGCAGGAACATCCATCAGAGGATACGATGCGGCGCCGAAATAATGAGCGGGAGTTTCAAGGTATGTCCCCGTTTGGGAATGAAGCCCGCCGAATATCTCGCAATAAACTTTTTGCTTGACCCAATCGACCTCCGGAAGCGGCATAAGCCGATATTCCGGAAAAGGAGGGCCGTAATTCCATATTCCGTTTGCGATTTCACCGGTTATATCCGTAATTCGCATAAAATTACCCGATTTCGATCAGTATTCTGCGGCAACGGAATAGCGCACCGACACCGCATCAACTCAATATATCTTAGCACAGAATGTCCTGTTTTGCAATAGGATATTTTCCATTATAATGTTTCTTCCGAAGTTTTTTTGTCTTTTTTTCGCAAAATCTGAAAATTTTTAAAGTAATAAAGCGATTCAATCAAACGCAAAAAGAATTGCCGATATCGCCCTCTTATAGTGAATTTTTGCGATTATGCTTTGCCATTGATGTGGGATAAAGATAATTTTTGCATATTATTTACAATTATCATATGGCATATAATTGTTATATAATATATAATTGAAGAAGTGCGGTAAATATGACCAAATATGTTTTTATGTTTTATTTTACTGCCACAGATGTAAAACATATAAATAGCAATTATAAAAACGACAACATAATGTTTTGAGAGAAGCCAATACACCAAGAACCTTTTCTGTCTTTAAGCGGTAATTATTAAATTACCGAGTTAATAATAAATCAAATCGCATTTCCCTTTCATTATTATAGCCATGTCTACCGCTCGAAAATTTATATTTTAAACTTGTTCCGGCACTTTTTTACACAATTTTTGTATACAAACGTATTTATCAGAAAACACAAGAAAGGAACATCGCAATGAAAAGTCTCAATGATCTTAATACAAAAAGCCTCATAGCACTCTCTCCTGCAATGCTTCTTTTTATCCTGCTTATTCTAATGTGCGTCTTCATGTCGGGTTATATGGAGCAAAAGCTTAAGGTTATTCCGGATTTTTTAGATATTTCGGATGATATCGCACTTTATGATATTGTCGTCGAGGATGATATGATTTTCGGAGTATATGAAAAACACGTAGAAGTATTTGAATATATGGGATTGAGTGACACAGTAGTAATCCCCGCATTATTCAATGGACTTCCCGTGACCGGAATGCGTGATTTTTTTCCGCAAGTTTTCGATCCCAGAAAGCAATCCCAAAAAATTATTCTCAGCAAAGGAATCAAAAACTTTGGGTTTTACAACATGAATGGCTGTAATTACAAAGAAATAGTTTTGCCATACACATTAAAGAATCTTATATGTGAATATAAAGTTAGAAAATACTTAACTGGAACTGTAAAATTGAAAGAATTTACGATTGCCGGAAACGTGCTTATGGAATACAATGGTGACGATTCAGATGTTGTCATTCCGGAAGGCATAACCTGTATTGCGAGCTATGCTTTTTTTAATAAACCGGTCAGAAGCGTTGTTTTTCCGGAATCACTCAAATATATAGAAGAATCTGCTTTCTCCGGAACAGAACTGTCGTCGGTTGTCCTTCCGGATGGCCTTCTCAAAATCGGAAACTCCGCATTCAGAGAATGCAGTAAGCTTAAGTCAACCAATCTGCCTGAATCGCTCCAATACATTGGTCACCAAGCGTTTATTTCATGTTCGTCTCTTTCATCTGTAACCATACCGAAAAAGCTCGATGTTTTTCGTGCAGACGCATTTTCAGATACACCATGGTATTCTTCATTGAAAGGTTTTTATGTCATAGCAGGCAACGGACTGTTAATTAAATCAAATGTTTCTTATAGTAAAAATATGTTGATGCCGGAAGGGATTAAAAAAATATGTTGCACTGTCTCTTCAAAATATCCATATACCGTCGAAACCATCACACTCCCCGAAAGCTGTGAATATTTAGGCCCCGAAGCTTTCTTGGGCTGTTGTAATCTAATAAATATAAATTGTGAAAAGCTCAAAGAAATCGATGAATATGCTTTTTCTTCTTGTACTTCGCTCCGGTCGATTGATCTTTCTTCTATAGAAATAATCAGAGAATTTGCATTTTCTTATCATGCCAATATTACGGTATCAAAATTCCCCTTAACACACAAATTTGTTGTAGGAGATATTGATATTTTAAAACATCCAATGAATATAGATTCATATAAATATCTTGCTACTTCATCATTTATTAGATACAATGACGCTCCCTGGGGTTTAAACGAACAGACCGATAATGATTTTATAACATCCGCGAACGGGATTCTCTGCCAATATAAAGGTGCGGATGAGACGGTTGTCATACCGGATAATGTAAAGTATATCTCATATGGAGCTTTCTCGGATAATCAATCAATAAAACAGGTAATAATTGGTAATAATGTTAGATTTATAGGTCAATGTTCTTTTTTACGTTGTTCAAATCTTGAATCAGTAAAAATCCCGGATGGAGTTGTTATTATCGCAGATGGTGCATTCAACGGTTGCACAAAGCTCAAGGATTTTGAAATGCCAAAATCTATAATCTATATAGGGAAATCAGCTTTTCAATTCTGTTCTTCCCTAAAAGAAATTTCTTTACCTGATGGAATAAGGTGTATTTATGACTTCTCATTTCATGATTGTACGTCTCTTGAAAAGATAGAGTTTGGCCAGAAAACGCTTGAAATACTCTCTTCTGCTTTCTCCGGCTGCACTTCACTTAAAAGGCTCGATTTTCCAGATTCAATCAGAAGCATCGGACATGAAAGTTTTTCCGACTGCATTTCTCTTGAATCCGTAAAATTGCCCAAATCATTAATGTATGTTGAGTATAGATGCTTTTTTAATTGCCAAAAACTAAATGATATAAATTTCTCCAATTCAATCCCGTATCTTAATATATCTGCTTTTGAAGGCACTAAGTTTATTGAAGACATGAAAAATTCTAATCAGTATAACGTTTTTGCCGGAAATCTATTGTCATTTCCAACTAAAGAAAAATCGATAATCATTCCGGAGGGAGTAAAATGCATACCGACAAGTCTGTTTTACGACAATAATAATATAGAACGCATAGTGTTTCCTAAATCTCTTGTTTCCATCGGAGAATCTGCATTTGAAGATTGTAAATCGTTGAAAAGCGTTGATATTTCCGCTTCTGCTTTAAAAACGCTGCCTAATAAATGTTTTTGGGGTTGCATTTCTCTCAAGAATTTCATTTTTAATAAGTCTCTTGAATCATGCTCGCATTCTTCTTTCGGTAATTCCGGCCTTAATGAGTATCGACTGCCCGTTTCTTTGAAATTCTTTATAATGCCATATCTTCCCATATATCATCCAAGTTTTGATGTTAATAAAAAGATTTACATTTTTGTATCCGGAAAAGATACAGTCATTTATTTTAATGACTGGAATAATAAATATATAAATAATTATATAATTTATGCTCCTTCAGGCTCAGCTGCTGAAAAATCTGCACATGAGATCGGCATTGAGTTTATTCCCACAGATTAACAAAACATAAGTACCCCGATACATAATATATGGATTCCGTAATCCCCTCTTAATGACCCTTTGAGAAAAGTCCCGCAATATTCTCATAAAGCTCATTTGAGTTTTTTCCAAATGAGCTTTTTTATGGATTAAAAAAATAGAGATAGAGTTCATGAAGTACAGCATAAAAGAAAAGTAAAAAATATTTAAAAAGCTATTGACAAATTCCATACTACTGAATATAATGTAATAGTAATCATTAGCCGCTACTGATTTTGAAAGAGGAGAGTATACGTGAACACACAATATAAAAAGGGTGTGCTTGAGCTATGCGTAATGTCACTGTTAAAAAAGCATGACTGTTACGGATATGAGATTTCGGAATTTCTGTCCGATCACATCGACATAGCAGACGGCACGGTTTACCCTATTTTAAGGAAACTAAAAAGCGACGGCCTGCTTTCCACCTATCTGCAGGAAGAAAGCGGAGGCCCTCCCCGTAAATATTATGCCTTGACCAAGCTCGGGCGGGAAACATATGAAAATGGCCGGGATGAATACCTGAAGTTTGCAAAAACAATTGAAAATTTTTTGGAGGAAAATACAAATGAAAAAGAATGAATTTTTGAATATGCTCATGAGTGAGCTTAAAAAGAACAATGTTGCAGAAACCGATGATATCATTTCTGAGTATGAACAGCATTTTGCTTTTAAAATCGCTGACGGTTTTTCCGAAGAAGAAATTTCCGCAAAACTGGGTAATCCCGTAACATTGGCCTCCCAGTTCGAAAGCAATTCAAAAGCGGAGAAAAATTACAGTAAAAAAATCCCGACAATTATCGGATTGGCTTTCGCAGATATTTTTGCAGGAATATTTATTGCTTTACTTTTTGCATGGGAAGCGATTCTGGCCTCTGTTTCTCTGTCTTTCGCCGCGATTTCAATTTGTCTTTTCGGCGGATTCAATATCTATTCTCTTATTCCCGTCATGCCCTACGGATGCGGTTTGATTTTTGCCCTCTCCTTAGCCGCGTTGGCTGTGCTTGCGGCAGCGGGATGTATTTACTTTGCCTTGTTTGTACGTCAGATCATACGTGCTTATGTCCGCTTTCATCATAACGCCATATCCCTCGCTTCCGGGAACGCAGCTTTGCCTCCGCTTGCGATCCATCCTCAGCTTTGTACAAAAACCAAGCGTCGTATCAGAAGCATTACGCTTTTCTCTCTTGCAATATTCGCTTCATGCTTTGTCCTAGGTATGATTGTATCAATGCTCTCCTCCGGCGCTTTGGGCTTCTGGCACGCCTGGGGCTGGTTTGTACAGTAGCCTCCTTATCATATAAACCTAATGCTCAAGCTTTCAGAGGTGAATAAATGAATACAATTATTATAACCGGAGCGACCTCCGGTATCGGTCTGGAGATCGCGCGTATTTTAACCCGGCAGAAATTCATGGTTATCGGCGTAGGCCACAGCAAAGAAAATTGCGAGCGGGCAAAAGAAATAATATTATCGGAGAATCCTGCCGCAAATATTACTTATTTTCAAGCTGATCTTATGCAACAAAAAGAAATTTTGCAGTTATCTGAAAAAATCGCCGAATATATTAATTCAAACTGCAATGGTAAATTATATGCGCTTATAAACAATGCGGGCTGTGTCCGAAGCTGGTATACGACTACGGACGAGGGGTATGAACAGCAATTCGCGCTTAATTACCTTGCCGCATTTTTATTAACCAATAAGCTGTTTCCGTTCCTGCAGGAAACGAACGGCAGGGTATTTATGACCGGAAGCGGATCCCATAAGGGAATAAAAGTGCATTGGGATGATATAATGCTCCGGCACGGCTACAATCCGCTGACTGCTTATAAGCAATCAAAGCTTTGCGATATATTGTTCGCAAAAGGCTTGAATGACCGTTACGCGCTTTCCGGTATTCATGCTTATGTAGTTGATCCCGGGCTTGTAAACACCGACATTGGCAACAAGAAAACCGGCGGACTTGTCAATTTCATATGGACACTGCGCAAGCATCATGGTGTACCGCCGTCGGTACCCGCAGAAACTTATGCGTTTCTTTGCGCGCAGAAAGAACCTCCGGACGGACTTTATTATTACCTATGTAAAGAGCAAACTTACAGCAGACAGGTTACATCTGAAAATGCAAACCGACTGTTCGCACTTAGCGAACGCCTTTGCGGAATTAATTACAGTGAAGGAGGACTGACATGAATGTACTTATTACCGGCGCGGCCGGTGGTCTCGGACGTGTTCTTGCCACCGAATGCAGCCGACGCGGATACAAGCTTTTTCTGACAGATGTAAACAACGACGGACTGCTTTGCATCCAGCGCGGACTGGAGCGGCAATTCGGCGCCACAGTCGCCACGAAAGCCTGTGATCTTACCGATTCTCAAAGCGTTGACGAATTGCTGGAGGTTATTGACGGCCAAGGCATTCGCTTTGATATGCTGCTAAACATTGCCGGTCTGGATTTTGAAGGAAGCTTTGCGGGACGCGAACGTGAAAAGCTCGTAAAGATCGTATCACTCAACAATGCGGCGACGCTTCGCATAACCCATTCTGTTTTGGAGCGCCGCAGACCGGACAGACAATTTATAATAGTGTTTGTATCCAGTCTTGCTTCTATGTTTCCAATGCCCCTGAAAGCGACTTATGCCGCGTCCAAACGGTTTCTTCTTGATTTTGCGATATCACTGCGGCAGGAACTGAAAAGCCAGAATGTCAATGTGCTCACTCTCTGCCCCGGAGGAATGGTCACAACAAAGGAAGCAATGGAAGGCATTGCCGCGCAGGGCTTCTGGGGCAGCGCCACCACAAACCCTATTGAAATCGTCGCACGTAAAACTCTCGACCGCGCGCTGTCCGGAAAGGGCATTTATATACCGGGCGGTCTGAACCGAGTTCTTGCCTTTTTCGGAAAGATAATTCCGAGCTCATGGATTGCGGAAATTGTATATCGGAGATGGAACCATGTACAAAAAATGTCTTTAAACGGGAAGCAGTAAAACAACTCAGGTTTACTTTTACCGAACTTATCAGGAAATCATAATTGCCGGAAACGCTTAATGCGCCTCCGGCAATTATTCTCTGTTATTTCCCTAAAAGAAAATTATCGTAAATTCAAAACTTTTACATAGCGAGTAAAATTATCCCCGGCTTGTAAAGGAGCGACACTCCTTATTTTCCTATCCGTTTATTTCCGCGTATTGAAGCATATCGCGGCATAAGAACATAACGCCGAGCGCAATCGGAAAGTTAATAAGCGATATCGCGGCAAATGAAGTCACCGTGGCTGAAACTATCACAACGCTGAGTGATGAAAGCACAATGGCAAGAATAATGCCGGGCGCCGCTATGGCAAGCATCATAAAAATTTTGAACATCATCATTCCTACCGCGCCTGTTCCCGATCCGAAGACGCGGGAAGCGAGGATCGAACAGGCAATAAAGATAAAAGAAAACGATATGCGGGCGACAATACAAGACAATGCTTCCACCGGTGAAAGACCAAGTATGACAGAAACCGGTATATATACGACGACGGCTTCCACCACTGCTCCCAGCAGGCTGTCGCGAATTGCGCAGAGCAGCTTTTTAAAGGGCGGCTCCGGCACGAGGTATATATACGGCTTCGACAATTCCTTCTGAAATCTTCCGCTGAAAGCGGAAAAGATCTGCATATAGGTGGAGAAAGAAAATACGGCGATTATGCCCTGTTCCTTCATAATGACGGCGAATATTATTGTCACAACGGCAAATATAAGGGTAACAGAATCAAGGATAAACACGCGTCCGCGCCGGTTTTCAAGCTTGTGTTTATAGTAAAATGCCTCTGCGCCCTCTCCCGATCCAATGCCTGTTTTGCCGAGCTTTATATTTCGGGGAACAGCTTCTCCGATCATTCCCTCTTTTTTTGCGAGTATGGCGTTCTGCATGTTTTCCGCCGTACTGATTACATCTTCATAATAATCGCTTTGCGCGGTTGAAAAGACTGCCAACGCTCCGACAATAAAAATTACAGTCGCTCCGACTCCCGCGATCACCGCATAAACAGACGAAGCCAAGACACCGAAAACGGCTCCGGCAAGCCACCCTGAAACCGGGAAGAGATATGCGTATATGCTTCCTCCCCATGTTCCAAGTCCGGTGAGGGGAGACGAAGGATTGCTTAAAAGCGTTATTATTCCGTAAGCGGCATATAACGCGAGAAGTGAATATATAACAATTTGTATTTTACGGCGCAGTTTATCATCGGAGGAGGTCATGGCGTAAATAGTCATGGCGCAAAGCTGACCGACGAATACCGTAGCCGAATAGCAAAGCAGTATTGCAATCAACTGTATTGGCGTTATACCATATACGTTATGCATCCAGGCATATTGATATATGATAAATAATCCGAGCAAAAGGGATGTTCCCATCTGCTGGACAAGACCGTAAAACAAAACGCTGCGATTTTTTATCGGAGCGGTAAAAACCAGATTTACATCCGGCATTGTGAAAATCCCGCCGCCTCTGCCAAAGCCGTTTTTAATAAGTAAATAAAAGATCAGAGTACATACAACCGCCACTCCGGCTCCGAGCTCACGCATATCGCGCGGGCTTTCCCCGTTTTCCCTTGATGTCGGCATTACAATTACCATAACCATTAATGCGATCATTATTATGGCGTATATCAGCTTCTTAGGATTTCGCAGTATTTCCAGCAATTTATTTTTGAATCTTGTAACTACAAGATAAAACAAAGCGTCTTTCACTTCGTCACCCCGTTACTGTTCCGTCGTTTCGCGCGGCGGAACCGGTGCCTTCGGTTATCTGAAAATAAAGCTCTTCCAAAGAAATTTCATGATCTTTGTCCGCGCCCGCCTCTGAATTGACTCGCAGCGCGGCAATCCTGCCTTTTAACATGATATGAGTCACGTCCCAGTAATTCTCAACACTGTCGATCATATGAGTCGATATTAAAATAGTGGCGCCGTCGGATTTTAACTCCTTGAAAACCTGTTTGAGCTCTTTTATGGCGTGCGGATCCAGTCCGACCATCGGCTCGTCGAAAATTATGACGCGCGGACGATGGGTCAGAGCGCAGCATATGGACAGCTTTTGCTGCATGCCCTTCGAAAGCTCCTTGCCGAGTTTGTCCTTTTTATCTGAAAGCTCAAATCTGTCCAATAATGAAGCGGAATAACCGCCGTCATCCGGCATTCTGTATGCGCGTTTTATAAACTCGATATGCTCCGACACTGTCAGAAGATCGTAAATGGCGGGCATTTCCGGTATGTAACCGAGAAGACGTTTTGCTTCAAGAGTTTTATTGCCGAAACCGTTTACCGAGATGCTGCCATTAAAGCGCAAAAGACCGGCAATGCATTTAATAAGCGTCGACTTTCCAGCGCCGTTCGGGCCGAGCAAAATTCCTATCTGTCCGTCATTCAGATGGAAATTCAAATTGTCATTGGCAAGTGTTTTGCCGTAATATTTTGAAATGTTGTTTACCTGAAGCATCTGATTAAATTATTCCTTTCGTGTTGTTTCGTTTTCTGTTTAAGTTGGTATTTTTACCAGCCGGCTTTCCGCGTCATTCCCGGCTTTTTTATACGCTTCGTCCGAAATATAAAGCTTATACCAGGTTTTAAAGACGAGGATCGTCCATATTTTTCGATAATTATCCTTTGTTCCGTCCCTATGCTTGTCGAGCATTTTCAAAGCCTCTGACTTGACGATGTATTCGTCGCCATACGGGCTTTCGAGTATTTCACGCGCCCAGCCGTAAAGCTCGTTACGGAGCCATTTTCTTACGGGAACCGGATATCCGAGCTTCGGACGCATAAAGGTCTCTTCGTCGATCAAATCGCGGAACGCGTATCTTAGAATATATTTGGTTGTATTTCTCTTAAGCTTTTCGTTCTCGCACAGCGATGATGCAACGCGGAAAACCTCACGGTCAAGAAACGGCACTCTTACCTCAAGCGCGTGCGCCATAGCCAGCCGGTCGCTTTTTACAAGAATGTCTCCGCGCATCCAGGTATACATATCTATGTACTGCATTTCCGACATCGGCGGCAGCGAAGCGGCATGGGCGGCTTCATAATACGGACGCGTCAGCTGAGAAAACCGTACATTTTCATCATAAGTCTTTAAAAATGATCGCTTTTGCTCCTCGGTGAATATAAACGCATTTCCGACGTAACGATCTTCAATCGGCGTTGTTCCGCGAATCAGAAGCTGCTTGCCTTTGACGTTTTCCGGCAGAGAATCGGCAAGAAATTTTAAAAATTTCTTCAAAAAGCCGGGCAGCGAATAAATCCTGCGCGACCATTTCTGCTCCGCGTAGACTCTGTATCCTCCGAACAGCTCATCCGCTCCCTCACCGGAAAGAACGACCTTCAGGTGCTTTGACGCTTCGCGGCAGATCAGATATATCGCCACCGTGCTCGGATCGGCCACCGGGGAATCAAGATGGTATACGACATCCTCAAATGCGTCTTTGAAGTCCTCCACATCCGCCACGAGCTTTATGTGCTCGACATCAAGATGGCGCGCGATTTTTGCCGCGTCTTCAATTTCCGAATATTCCTTTACGCCAAAGGCGACCGTAAAGGCTTTTATTCCGGGATTGAGCTTGCTTGATATGGCTGTAATAATGGCAGAATCAATTCCGCTTGACAGGAATGTGCCAACGGGAACGTCGCTGATCATATGGTATTTAACGGAGGTCTCGAGGATATCCCTGAGTTCGTCCGCTTTATATTCGAAGCTTTTTGATTTGTCAGGCCTGAACATCGGGTCAAAATAACGCGTTATTGAAAGCTTTTGCGCTTCGGGTTTTGAGGAATCGTATACAAGATATGACGCCGCCGGAAGCGATTTTATTCCGCCGAGGGTGTCCGGCTCCGGAACAAACTGAAATGTGAAATAATGCTGCAGCAGAGCGCTGTCTATCTTATAGCCCGAAAAAGCGGGGGCATAACGAAATATCTTCGCTTCGCTTCCGAAGGTGATACCGGACGAGGATTCATTATAAAATAGCGGCTTTATACCGAACATGTCGCGTCCTAAAAATATCCGGTCGGTCTTCGTCTCGTAAAAGCACAGCGCGAACATTCCGCGCAGCTTTGTGATAAATGAATCGCCCTCTTCTGCGTAAAGCGTCAATATTACTTCAATTTCGGAATTAGTGCGGAAAGAACGCCCCTTTGCGGAAAGCTCTGTTCTTAATTCGCGGTAATTATATATTTCACCGTTGAAAACGCCCCAAATCCCGTCGCTTTCAAGGAAAAACGGCTGAGTGCCGCCGGCGAGGTCGATTATAGACAGCCTTCTGAAAGCGAAAGCGATCTTATCAAGCATAACACATTCATTTTCATCAGGACCGCGGTATGAAATCGTTTCTGACATTTTTTCCAAAGCTGTTTCTTCAGCGCCACCGAGTCCGTTATTATTAAATATACCTGCAAAACCGCACAAATTTACATTCCTCCGTATATAATTATACGGGACAGTATATCATAAAAGTTAAATAATTGCAATATATCATACTTTCGGTCTTCGGGCGCTTTCAGTAAAGATTTCCAAAGTAAATTTCATTGTGGATTTTACTTTTGGAATTACCCGTTTTTTTATTTAATTGAATTCAAAAAAATTATTGACAAGCGATAAACCGTATGTTATACTGCCCTTATTAGTTATTGCGGCGCAATTGCCGCAGCATATACTATAATGACGGATGCATTTATAAAATTGATGTCATTACAAAATAGCAAGCGGAGAAAACGCATTATTATGAAGAAGCTCAATATGGCAACTGTATACTTTTATTACTTCTTTTGGGACAACCGAAAGAAGTGATTTGTACTGCCATAAGATAGATTCTAATAATGATTGAAAAGAATCGCGGCTGTGCAGAATCACTGCACAGCCGATTTTTATTTCTGAAAGGAGAAAGAAATGATTGCAGTATTGAAAAACGGAACCACAAAGGAACAGATGGAAAGCCTTTGCCAGTGGTTCAAAGGAATGGGTCTCTCAACATATATCTCTCAGGGAGAATTTCACACAATTATAGGCTTGATCGGAGATACCAGCAAGGTGGACATCGGTTTACTTGAAAGCCTTTCAATTATTGATACGGTCAAACGCATCAGCGAACCGTTCAAAAAAGCAAACCGCAAATTTCATGAGGATCCCTCCGTGATTGATATAGCGGGTGTAAAGATCGGCGGCGGTAACTTTCAGATAATAGCCGGTCCCTGCTCCGTAGAGTCACGGGAACAAATTCTCCAGATTGCAAACAGAGTAAAAAGCGCAGGCGCAGGCCTTTTGCGCGGCGGTGCCTTCAAACCGCGCACTTCGCCGTATGATTTTCAGGGGCTTCACGCGGAAGGGATCGACCTGCTTCTTGAAGCGAAAAAAGAAACCGGGCTGCCTATTGTTTCAGAGATAATGAACATCAACGATCTTGAGCTTTTCGAAAACGTTGATGTAGTACAGGTCGGCGCGCGGAATATGCAGAATTTCGATCTGCTTAAAGCGCTTGGCAGGACAAAAAAGCCTGTTTTAATTAAACGCGGCCTCGCAAATACGCTCAAGGAGCTTCTTATGAGTGCGGAATATGTAATGGCAGGCGGAAATGAAAACATCATTCTGTGTGAGAGAGGCATCCGTACATTTGAAACCTATACCAGAAACACTCTGGATTTGTCCGCGGTCGTGGCTCTTCATGAGCTGACGCATCTTCCGGTTGTCGTCGATCCGAGCCATGCGACAGGCATTTCGCGTTTTGTGGAAACAATGGCGGTCGCCGCGGCCGCGGCCGGCGCGGACGGATTGATGATTGAGGTGCATAACGATCCCGAACACGCGTTATGCGACGGAGCGCAGTCCGTCACTCCGGATCAGTTCGATCACATAGCATGTAAGGTACGAAAAGTGAGGGAGGCACTGGCAGAATGACAATCGGTATTGTTGGGCTCGGTCTGATAGGAGGCTCTCTTGCGAAAGCATACAAGAAAGCGGGCGCGGCGGTTTTCGGTTATGATATTGACGGCTCCATTCAGGAATTCGCCGGCATATCCGGAGCGATTGACGGTGTGCTGACGTCAGAAAAACTTATTTCCTGCGACCTGATCATGATAGCGGTTTCGCCGAAATCAGCCGCGGTCTGGCTTGATAAAAACGCGGGGTTTATTTCAAAATCCGCGCTTGTAATGGACTGCTGCGGGACAAAGAGAAGGATTTGCGAGGTTGGATTCCAATTGGCGGTGAAATTTGGCTTTGAATTCGCGGGCGGTCATCCTATGGCGGGTACGCATCGCCGGGGATTCAAAAACAGCAGTGAGAATATGTTTAAAGGCGCCTGTATGGTCGTCGTACCGCGTACATTTGAAGACATTGATCTGCTTGAACGCATCAAGCGAGCCGTAATGCCTGCCGGCTTTGCTTCGGTTTCCGTTACGACCGCGGAAAAGCATGACAAGCTTATCGCCTTTACCTCTCAGCTTGCGCATATTGTATCAAATGCGTATATAAAAAGCCCGACCGCACTCGAACACAAAGGCTTTTCCGCCGGTTCATATCAGGATCTTACGCGTGTCGCATGGCTCAACCCGGGCATGTGGACTGAATTATTCTATGAAAACAAAGATAATCTGCTGAATGAGATGGATATTATAATCGCGTCTCTCAATGAGTATCGAAATGCGCTTGCTTCAGATGACACGGATACAATGTGCAGGCTTTTAGATGAAGGACGTAAAAAGAAAGAAGAGGTCGACGGAAAATGAAAATAATTTCTGTCAAAACGCCCTCTAAAAAATATGAAGTCAGAATCGAAAAAAAACTTTTACTCTATGCCGGAACATTTGCCGCAGAGGTCCGTGTACCGGGTAAAGCCGTGATCGTCACCGACAGCAATGTAAATTTGCTTTATTCCGATATGCTCGACACTTCTCTCCGGAAGGCAGGTTTTGAACCGGTAAAATATGTTTTTACTGCCGGAGAACAGTTCAAAAATGCAGTGACATATATCGGTTTGTTAAATTTCATGGCTGAAAGCAGGCTGACCCGCACGGACACCGTTTTTGCCTTGGGTGGCGGCGTCACGGGAGATCTCGCGGGCTTTGCCGCCGCGACATATATGCGCGGGATTGGTTTGATCCAGATACCGACCACGCTTTTGGCAGATGTGGATTCGTCCGTCGGAGGGAAAACGGCGATCGATCTTGACGAAGGGAAAAACCTCGCCGGCGCTTTCTATCAGCCGGATATGGTAATCTGCGACCCTGAGACCTTGTCCACTCTCCCGAAAAACGAGCTTTCAAACGGATATTCCGAGGTCATAAAATACGGAATCATACGCGACGCGGCTCTTATCACATCGCTCGGAGATTTTACGGGCGACACATCTGAAGATATCATTGCGCGCTGCGTTGAAATAAAGCGTGATATCGTCTGCGCTGACGAACGTGAAGCGGGAGAACGTCAGATATTGAATTTCGGTCATACCTTTGGCCACGCTGTGGAAAAATGCAGCGGATATATGATTCCTCACGGAAACGCGGTCGCAATCGGCATGATGGTTATAACTAAAGCTTGTGTAAAAAAAGGGCTTTGTCCCGTGTCCTGCCTTGATGAAACAGAAAACTCATTGAGACGATACGGCCTTCCGCTTACGACCGAATATGATACGGAATCGCTTTTTGCGGCTGTACTTTCCGATAAAAAAAGGAGTTCAGACCGGTTGACGCTTGTTATTCCGCGGGATATTGGAGTATGCGAGCTTAAAAGCGTTTCGCTTTTGGAAGCAAAGGAATTTCTGCGGCTTGGATTGGAGCGGTAAAACCATGACTATAACCATAGAGCCCAAAGCTTTGAGCGGAAATGTTTCCGCCATATCCTCTAAATCCCATGTACACAGACTGCTTATATGCGCCGGACTGGGCACAAAGGAGCTGTTTTTGCCATGCGAAGCTGTTTCTCAGGATATAAATGCCACCATCCGATGCTTGAATTCGCTCGGATCGGATATACGAATAGAAGACGGTGGAATACGTATTATTCCTGTTTCCCGGAATATAACAGACAGAGTTCTTGATTGCGGAGAAAGCGGATCCACTTATCGGTTTATCGCTCCGATTGTCTGCGCGCTCAGTCGCAAAGCGCGGTTTAGTCTATCGGGAAAGCTTCCTGAAAGACCGATGGACGCTCTGTGGGCGGCGCTTGAGGAGCATGAAGCAAAAATTTGCGGAAAAGGCACAGCTTGTCCCGTTGTTTCCGGCCCGCTTATACCCGGAAGATACATGATACCGGGCGATGTCTCTTCTCAGTTCATAAGCGGGCTGCTTTTTGCTCTGCCGATACTTTCCGGCGAAAGTGAGATAATTATAGAGGGTAAAATACAGTCTCTCGGATATATAAAGCTGACACTTGCGGTATTGGATGATTTTTCGATAAAAGTATTTCCGACAGAATACGGTTTCAGGATTCCAGGGGGGCAGACATACCGAACGCCTGACATAATTAAGCCGGAAGGCGATTGGTCTAATTCCGCGTTATGGCTTTGCGCGGCCGCCGCGGCAGGGCGCGGAATTACCGTATCCGGCTTGCTGCCCGAAAGCTGTCAGGGAGACAGGGCGGTTTGCGATATTCTCAGGCATTTCGGAGCAGGGATAAGCCGGGATGGCAATTTGGTATCCGTTTTCCCCGGGCATCTGAACGGCATTCGAATAGACGCGGCCGACATTCCCGATCTCGTCCCTGCCCTGGCCGTTGCAGCCGCAGCCGCAAACGGGACGACTGTAATTGAAAACGTCAGCCGCCTCAGGTTAAAGGAAAGCGACCGCGTCAATTCTGTGTGCGATACGTTGAAAAAGCTCGGCGGTAATGCCGAAGCGGATGATAATACTATATTAATTCGCGGTAGAGGCTTTCTATCCGGGGGAAAAGTTGATTCCTTCGGCGATCACAGAATTGTCATGATGGCCGCTGCCGCGTCGGTAATATGCAAAGACAGCGTTATAATCACCGGAGCGGAGGTCGTTCGCAAATCATATCCAGAATTTTTCAAGGACTTTACTGTTCTCGGCGGATGTGTAAAGGAAGGGGAGAAGAAAGCATGAGCTCATTCTGGGGCAACAATATTCATATCTCAATATTCGGGCAGTCGCATTCTGAGGCGATTGGCGTCGTGATAGACGGTCTGCCCTCCGGTCTGCGTATAAACACAGAGGAATTACAGACTTTCATGCTGCGTCGCGCGCCGGGTCGGAGCAGTATGACCACGGCGAGGACGGAAACGGATGAAGTCGAATTTGTTTCCGGGCTTGTCGGCGATAAAACCTGCGGAGCGCCTTTGTGCGCGATGATCCGGAACACGAACATACGCCGGGAGGATTATTCCGGGCTTTCCGACTTGCCGCGCCCGGGGCACGCGGATTTTACGGCTCAGATGAAATATCACGGGTATCAGGATATTTCCGGCGGCGGTCACTTTTCCGGAAGGCTTACCGCTCCGCTGTGTGCGGCGGGCGGCATATGCCTTCAGCTGCTTGCCTTGAACAATATATATGTCGGCGCGCATATTGAACGGATTGCGGATGTCGCCGACCGGCGCTTTGACCCGGTTAATGTATCGCTGTCCGATTTCGGCGGCATATTAAAGCTGCCGCTTGCCGTTATAGACAAAGCATCCGGCGAAGCAATGGCGGAACGCATCAATGAAGCGAGAAACGCGGGCGATTCGGTCGGAGGCGTGATTGAATGCGCTGTCATCGGCTTGCCGGCCGGTATAGGCGATCCTATGTTTGACGGTATGGAAAACCGCATCGCTTCGGTCGTGTTTGGTATTCCGGCAGTTAAAGGCATCGAATTCGGCAACGGCTTTGTCTGCGCCGCTCTACGTGGCAGCGAAAACAACGATCCTTTCATTACAGACGGCGATACCGTCCGAACAAAGACCAACAATCACGGCGGGATTCTCGGCGGAATCACATCCGGTATGCCTCTGATATTCCGGACTGCAATCAAGCCGACACCATCGATTGCGATAACTCAGCAGACGGTGAGTCTGAAGGAAATGACAGAAAAAGAGCTGAATATTCACGGCAGACACGATCCGTGCATCATACCGCGCGCGGTGCCTTGTATCGAAGCGGCGGCGGCATTGGCGGTTTGCGACGCATGGCTTGCCGGCAATCATTATTGAATAAGCAATAGAAGATTCTTGACGGTAATTATTAACAAATATTTGAGGAGAAAATATATGGAACTCGATGAAATGCGTGTTGAAATAAACAAAATCGACAGTCAGCTCGCGGAACTTATGGCAAAACGTATGAAGACTGTGGAAAGCATCGCAAAATTTAAGGCTCAGAAAAACATCCCCATTTATGATCCGCAGCGGGAACGTGAAAAGCTGGCGTCGCTTGCCGAACAGGTCGGCGGCGAGCTTGCGTCAGTGACTGATACGATGTTTTCGGTTATCTTTGATTTAAGCCGTTCCGCTCAGAATAAAATCATTTCGGGCGAGTCTCCGATTGGGAATCAAATCCGTAAGGCGCTTGCGGAAACGGAAAAGCAATTTCCGGTTCGTCCGCTTATAGCCTGTCAGGGCGTGGAGGGATCGTATTCTCAGCTTGCATGTACGAAAATATTCCCGGCGGGAAACATCATGTATTTCAACACGTTTGACAGTGTATTTTCTGCTGTGGAAAAGGGGCTGTGCCAATACGGCATTTTGCCTTTGGAAAACAGCACTGCCGGCTCCGTAAACCGTATTTACGACCTGATGATGGAGCACGACTGCTATATAGTGCGCAGCAGCCGGGTCAAGGTTGATCACTGCCTGCTGGTCAATAAAGGCACAAAACTCAAAGATATAAGAGAAATTTATTCACATGAACAGGCGATTGCCCAATGTCAGGATTTTCTGCAAAGCCTTAAAAATGTAAAGATAATTCCATGTGAAAATACCGCCGCCGCTTCTAAATCAGTTCAGGAATCCGGACGGAACGACATTGCGGCGCTTTCTTCGCTTTACTGCGCCCAGCTTTACGGTCTTGAATGTCTGATTGATTCCGTTCAGGATAAGGGCAGCAACTTTACACGATTCATCTGCATTTCCAAAAAACTCGAAATTTATCCGGGGGCGAACCGGACGAGTCTGATGGCCGTGCTGCCAAACCGGCGGGGCTCGCTTTACCGAGTGCTGTCGCGTTTCAACACGCTCGGCATAAACCTCATAAAGCTGGAAAGCCGTCCGCTCGTAAACAGTGATTTTGATTTCATGTTCTATTTCGACCTCGATACTTCTGTTTATTCTGATGAATTCCTTCGTGTGTTCACCGATCTTGAGGGTGCGGTCACAAGACTTAAATATCTCGGCAGCTATACCGAATTGGTGTGATATGGAACGCTTCGGCTTGATAGGGAGAAAGCTCGGACACAGCTTTTCTCCCGATATACACAGCATGGTCGGTGGATATGAATACAAATTATACCCACTGGAACCGGAAGAGCTTGCGCTGTTTTTGCGTGATACAGAGCTTGATGGTATCAATGTGACAATTCCATACAAGAAGGATGTCATTCCGATGTGCCGTGAGCTTTCTCCGCGCGCAAAGACTATAGGAAGCGTAAATACCATGCTCAGAATGACGGACGGAAGCTGGTTCGGCGATAATACAGATTATTATGGTTTTGTATACCTGCTCGGGCGGGACGCGGAAACGCTTAAGGATAAAAAAGCATTGGTACTCGGCAGCGGAGGAGCTTCGCAGACAGTTTGTGCCGTGTTCAGGGAGCTTGGCGTTTCTCACACGGTAATTTCAAGAACCGGAGAAAACAACTACGGTAATTTATCCCTTCATTCGGACGCGGAAATAATCGTCAACACAACTCCGGTCGGTATGTACCCGAATAACGGAGAATCGCCGGTCAACCTCGGCCGGTTTCCGCGCTGCCGCCTAGTTATTGATCTGATTTACAATCCGACCAAAACAGCTCTGCTGCTTCAGGCGGAAGAACTGGGAATCACCGCGCGCAACGGGCTTGCCATGCTGGCCGCACAGGGAGTGAAGGCCGGAGAGCTGTTTCTGGGGAAAAAATCGAATGAAAATCTGACGGAGGAGATAATCGAATGCATCCGGCGTAAAACGGAGAGCATCGTGCTCATCGGAATGCCTGGCTGCGGAAAAACAACGGTGGCGCAGTATCTGTCGGAGATAACCGGGCGAAAAGCAGTCGATACGGATATGCTTATTTATGAGCAGACAGGCATCAGAATACCTGAGATTTTCAGCCGGTATGGAGAAAAGCATTTTCGCGAATTGGAAACAGAAGCCCTGCGTGAGGTGTCAAAGGAAAGCGGCTTGATAATTGCCGCCGGCGGAGGCGTCGTGACTGTCCCGGAGAACAGAGCGCTTATCCGTCAGAACAGCATCTGCGTGTTCCTCGACTCGGATCCGTCAAGACTGGATGTTACGGACAGACCGATATCTCAGACTAAGGGCATAAAAAAGCTTCTGGAAGAACGTATGCCTCTTTACCGCTCATGGAGCGACAGAATTTATAAGAATGAAAATTCACATGAAACCGCGATAAAAATCAAGGAGGACATGAAGCTTTGAAACTGCTGGTGATCAACGGACCCAATCTGAATATGCTCGGAATCCGCGAGCCGGGTATTTACGGAAACAGAACTCTCGCCGACCTTACGGCGTTGATAAGAGAATATTGCGGAAAAAAAGGTATTGAAACGGATTTTTTCTGTTCAAATCATGAGGGAACGATTGTCGACAAAATTCAGGAGGCATACGGATGCCGTGACGGGATCATCATAAATCCCGCGGCATATACGCATACGAGCATCGCAATACCGGACGCCATCAGGGCGGTGGGCATTCCATGCGTAGAGGTTCATTTATCCGATATTCAATCAAGAGAAGAATTCAGGCGCATATCTTTTACTTCCGAAGCGTGCATCGCAACGATAACCGGAAAACATTTTCAAGGGTATTTAGAAGCTGTCGACATACTTGAAAAACATATTCTGAATGGTGGCAGATAACTCTTGTAAGAACAAATCTCTTCTTACAAGCATCAAATATAAACATTATGTGAATTTTAAAAATATGTGTTGACAATTTAAAAATCGTACTGTATACTATCAGCATATAAGATACCGTGGCGGCATTTATTAAATTTATAACCTTGTCCGCCTTAGGAGATACCTATGTACACATTCACCGTCAGCGTAATAGTAGTCGTCCTTATTAGCATTATCGTAATTACCGATAATGCTTATTGGCGTTGCGCTGACAAGGTGAGAAAGTAGAAGAAAAACTCTTTCAAGGGCCTGCAGCAGAAACGCTGCAGGCCCTTTCTTTTTCTTCAGTGTTTATTTGGCGCGGCAATAACAAACGGAGGCAACATTATGACTTTAACCGGCGCACAAATCCTTGTGGAAGAACTCATCCGGCACGGCACCGACACCGTGTTCGGATATCCGGGAGGAGCGGTCCTGGATATTTACGACGAGCTGTATAAAAATGCTAAGCGGCTCAGGCACATTATTGCCGCTCATGAACAGGGCGCGGCTCATGCCGCGGACGGATATGCGAGAGTATCAGACAAACCCGGCGTTGTGATCGCCACCAGCGGCCCGGGCGCGACTAATCTTGTCACCGGCATCGCGAACGCATATCTCGATTCCGTCCCCTTAATCGCGATTACCGGAAATGTAGCCGTGCCTCTCCTTGGGAAGGACAGCTTTCAGGAGGTCGATGTTGTCGGTATCACACAACTGATCGTTAAGCATAACTTCATCGTTCGCGAGGTTAATGAGCTTGAATCGGTCATTACGGAGGCTTTCGCGCTGGCGATGTCCGGGCGGCGCGGTCCAGTGCTGATAGATATACCGAAAAGCGTCCAGAAAGCCCGTTGCGAGTATTCCGGAAACTGCCGTTCTTTCTATGCGCCGCGGCAGATCAAACCGGAGCTTGATCAAGCGTTCGAAGCAATCAAGAGCTGCCGCAGACCGTATATTTACTGCGGAGGAGGCGTGATCGCGGCTCATGCGGAGAAAGAAGTGCTGAAGCTGTCAGAAAGGCTTTCCGCTCCGATAGGACTGAGCATGATGGGTCTGACCGCCATTCCGAATTCCTATCCGCTTAATCTCGGCATGTGCGGTATGCACGGCAAATATGCCTCCAGCGTTGCGCAGTCGGAGGCGGATCTGATGATCGCGGTGGGAGTGCGCTTCAGCGACAGAGCTACCGGAAATCTTGAGGAATACACAAAAAAATGCACTGTGGTTCATATCGATATCGACGAAGCGGAGCTCGGCAAGAATATACCCTCGATTATCGAGGTATGCGGAGACGCGAAGCAAATCCTTTCCCGACTCTTAGACGAACTTCCGAAAAAAGAAAACACCGAATGGACAAAATCGATCCTTGAATGGAAGAAAAAAGACGTTTGTGACGATCTCACAAGCTTTACGCCAGGCAACATCATCGGATGTGTCAAGGAATTCTGCAAACCCGATACCGTAGTCGCAACCGACGTAGGACAGCATCAGATGTGGGTCATGCAATATTATCCCTTTGAAAAGCCGCGTACATTATTGACTTCCGGCGGGCTTGGAACAATGGGATACGGTCTTGGCGCGGCGATCGGCGGCTGCGTCGCGTCATCAGGGGCTGAAACCGTATTATTTACGGGAGACGGCAGCTTTGGGATGAACCTTAACGAGCTGGCGACCGCGGTTTCACAAAGACTGCCTATATTGATCATACTGATGAACAACGGAGTTCTCGGAATGGTGCGTCAATGGCAGGATATGTTTTACGAAAAACGGTACTCGTCGACAACGCTGGGAAGAAAAACAGATTTTGTCGCTCTTGCAAAGGCGTTTGGCGCGGATGGATGCACGGTTGATTCCCTGCACGCTCTTCGCGGAGTTCTTGAATCGGGAATTCCGCATGACGGCCCGTTCTTGGTGGAATGCAAAATTGATATGGACGCGAAAGTGTTTCCGATGATACCGCCCGGAGGCTCCGTCAAGGAAATCCGGCTTGGAGGGGAGGACAGATAAGTCTCTATAAATTCAGCTTCGAAGTTAAAGTGCTTTTTGCGCTAAAATATTATTATAAGGACAGATTTATTCATCATTTTTGATTAATAAATTATGGTAATAAAAATGATAGAAAGGTTTACCGTAGGACTGATAGTGAACAACCGGCACGGCGTTTTAAACCGGATTGCCGGGCTGTACGGGAAAAGAGGATACAACATCGACAGTCTTTCCGTCGGAGAAACGGAGGACCCACGATATTCAAGGATGACTATTGTATCAAGCGGAGACATATATATACAAACGCAGGTGATACGTCAGCTTAATAAGCTATATGACGTAAAGTCCGCCGTAATCCTGGATAAATCAGGATCCATATCCGTGGAGCATCTGCTTATAAAGCTGAAAATAAACGGAAACGGCAACAACGGGATAACGGCGCTGATCAATGAATACGGCGGTAAGGTTCTGCATCTCTGCGACCAGTTCATTATCGCTGATATTACCGGAAGCCCCGAAAGAATACAGGCTTTCATCGACCAAAGCAAATCACTTGGGATCTACGAGCTTTGCCGTTCGGGCGCGCTTGCTTTATCTACGGATATCAAAAACACACTTCAAATAACTTATGAAACAAAACAAGGAGAAAACGAAGATGGCACAGATGTATTATGAAAAAGATTGCAATCCCATGGCTTTAAGCGGAAAAACGATCGCGGTAATAGGATATGGAAGTCAGGGACACGCTCACGCGCAAAACCTGCGAGACAGCGGAATGAACATCATTGTCGGCCTGTATGAGGGCTCCAAAAGCGCCGAACGCGCAAAGGAAGACGGATTCACAGTTCTGAACACGGATGAAGCGGTACAAAAAGCCGATGTTGTCATGATGCTCGTCAACGACGAAAAAATGGCGGCAATTTACACGGAAAAGGTCGCTCCATATCTCAGAAAAGGCATGACCTTATGTTTTGCGCACGGATTCAACATCCATTTCAAGCAAATTGTTCCTCCGGACTATGTAAATGTCATTATGATCGCGCCAAAAGGACCAGGTCATACCGTCCGCAGTCAATATACGGAAGGCAAAGGCGTGCCATGCCTGATCGCCGTCTATCAGGATTATGACGGAAAGGCACATGAGCTTGCGCTTGCATATGCAATGGGAATCGGCGGCGCCCGTGCCGGCGTTCTTGAAACCACCTTTAAGGAGGAGACCGAAACGGATCTTTTCGGAGAACAATGCGTGCTTTGCGGAGGCGTTTCCGCTTTGATGAAAGCCGGGTTTGAAACTCTTGTCGAAGCGGGATATCAACCGGAAAGCGCGTATTTCGAATGCGTGCATGAAATGAAGCTTATCATCGACCTTGTTAATAAGGGCGGCCTCTCCTTTATGCGCTATTCGATAAGCGATACGGCAGAATACGGAGATTATTGTGTCGGCGACCGGATCATAACGGACGACACCAAAGCGGAAATGCGGCGTGTGCTCGGGGAGATCCGGGACGGGACATTCGCGAAAAACTGGCTTGATGAAAACAAAACCGGACGGCCCAATTTTACTGCCCGGCGTCAGAAAGAAGCTGAGCATCCGGTTGAAAAGGTCGGCGCCGAGCTTCGGAAGAAGATGAGTTGGCAGCCGAAGAATGATGAAAAGAAGGCGTGAACATGACAAACAGACTTCGGCTTGACGAGCCGTTACAAGCACCGAAGCGCGCTCTGATGCGGGCGATGGGCTATACTCCGGAGCAGATGCGTAAGCCGCTGATCGGAATAGCATGCGCTTTCAATGAAGTCGCTCCCGGCCATATACATCTCGAATCCGTCGCCCGGGCGGTGAAGGAGGGCGTTCTTATGGCCGGCGGTACTCCGATGGAATTCAATACCATCGGAGTATGCGACGGAATTGCGATGGGACACATTGGGATGAAATATTCTCTTCCGTCACGCGAGCTTATCGCGGACAGCATTGAATGCATGGTCATGGCGCATAATTTTGACGGAATCGTCTTTATCCCCAACTGTGACAAAACCGTGCCGGGAATGCTGCTTGCCGCGGCGCGTCTGAACCGTCCGTGCGTTTTTGTCTCCGGCGGTCCCATGCTGTCTGTTGACGGAACTGATCTCAACACGGTTTTTGAGGCGTTGGGAGCATTTCACTCCGGAAAAATGGACGAAAAAACGCTTGATGAGCTGGAATGCCGCGCCTGTCCCGGCTGCGGTTCATGTTCGGGTATGTTTACTGCCAATTCGATGAATTGCCTTTGTGAGGCTCTCGGAATTGCGCTTCCCGGCAACGGTACGATACCGGCTGTTTATTCAGACAGGCTGATCCTCGCAAAGCAGGCAGGTCAGACGGTAATGCGCGCGGTCGAAAAGGGGCTTTTGCCTTCGGATATACTTACTCCCGCCGCCATAAAAAACGCGCTTACCACGGATATGGCGCTCGGATGCTCAACTAATTCGGTTTTACATCTTTTTGCGCTTGCGCATGAGCTTGGTATCGATGTCGATCTCAACATGGTAAACGAGATCAGCGACCGCACACCGAATCTGTGCCGCCTCGCTCCCGCGGGAAAACACCATATGCAGGATCTGTGGCTTGCCGGAGGAGTTTATGGTGTAATGCGCGAGCTGATGGATGCCGGACTTCTGGACGGAAGCGCGGTTACTGCATCAGGGATCGCACTTAAAGCCGCTGTTTACGCCGCATCCGGCAACATCGATCACAACGTGATCCGTCCGGCGGAAAACCCGTATTCGCAGAGCGGCGGAATCGCTGTTCTTTTCGGAAATCTTGCGCCGAACGGCTCTGTCGTAAAGAGAAGCGCCGTAAAAGAGTCCATGTTAAAATTTACAGGTACGGCGAAAACCTTTGACAGCGAGGAGGCCGCCATTGAAGCTATTTACGGCGGGAAGATCAAATCAGGTGATGTGGTGGTTATACGATATGAAGGCCCCGCGGGAGGACCGGGCATGCGCGAGATGCTTTCTCCCACATCCGCTATAATGGGAATGGGGCTTGACGAAACCGTGGCGCTTCTTACCGACGGACGTTTTTCCGGCGCGACACGCGGCGCGGCTGTAGGACATATCTCTCCGGAGGCCGCCGCGGGAGGTCCGATCGCTCTTGTGCGCGACGGAGACCAGATCAGAATTGACATTCCCGATCACAAGCTTGAGCTCATGGTATCAGATCAAAAACTTGAGGAAAGAAGAAAAGAACATACTGTATGTCCGCGGCAGGCTCTGAATGGATATTTAAAACGATATCGCGAGCATGTGTCATCCGCCGACAAAGGCGCAGTAATTATCTGACGAGGGAGAAAATGCTTACACTTGACAGTGTGCGGCAGGCGGGATCAGTTCTGTCCGGAGTCGCAAGAAAAACAGATATTATTCATTCAAGCGGGCTGGCACGGGACATGATGCTTTATCTGAAAACGGAAAATCTTCAGAGAACAGGTTCGTTCAAGCTCAGGGGCGCATACTATAAAATGTCGCTTTTTTCGGAAGAAGAAAGAAAAAAAGGCGTTGTAGCCTGTTCCGCGGGCAACCATGCCCAGGGCGTTGCTCTCGCCGCTCAGCAGTTCGGCATCCGGGCGACGATTTTCCTGCCGGGTTCCGCGCCGCTTTCAAAAATAGAAGCCACCCGGAGCTACGGGGCGGAAATCAGGTTGTCAGATGGCGTATATGACGACGCATACACGGAAGCGTTAAAATACAGCCGTGAAACCGGCGCAATGTTCCTGCATCCCTTCGATGACGAGGATGTCATAGCCGGACAGGGAACCATTGGTCTTGAGATTCTCGATCAGCTGCCCGATGTTGAAGCGGTTATAGTGCCTATCGGAGGCGGGGGTCTTATTTCCGGCGTCGCTTTTGCCGTAAAATCCTTAAATCCATCGTGCAAGGTATACGGCGTGCAGGCGGCGGGTGCCGACAGCATGTGCAGGTCGTTTTGTTGTAAGCAGCGGGATTCTTTGAAAACGGTTATGACGTTCGCGGACGGAATCGCGGTCAAAACTCCCGGAAATCTGACTTACAGCCTGTGCTGTGATTATGTTGACGATATAGTCACGGTATCGGATGACGAAACGGCCACCGCGATTTTATCTCTGATGGAAAAACAAAAGCTGGTTTCCGAAGGCGCCGGAGCCGTCGCAGTCGCGGCTGCCATGTTTAATAAACTGCCTTTGTCAGGCAAAAAGGTCTGCGCCTTGATATCCGGCGGAAATATTGACGTCAACATTCTTTCCAGAGTCATCAACAGAGGCTTGTTAAACTCAGGCCGTCTTACGAATCTGACCATAGAGCTGATAGACAAGCCCGGTCAGCTGAAGGCCGTGTCCGCCTTGATCGCGGAAGAAGGCGCAAATGTAATCAGGGTTCAGTATACCCCCGGTGGGGAAAATATGGACATAAACGGATGCTTCCTGAACATATCAATGGAAACAAGAAATCACGAGCATTTACAAAGCATTCGTCTGGCGCTTCAAAATCACGGATTCAAGCTGTGCAAATAATAGATCGAATTTTACAGAGAAGGAGTAATTTAATTATCATGCTTTTTGATGATTAAATCATGTTCTTAAATATGAGAAAAATTAATATTATCAATACTACAGAAGCTCCAAAGCCGGTCGGTCCTTACTCGCAGGCTGTTAAAGCGGAAGGCTTTTTGTTCTGCTCCGGACAAATAGCGATCAATCCGGAAACCGGCGAGTTCAACGATAAAGATGTTTCCGTTCAGACAGAACAGGTATGCAAAAATATCGGCGCTGTCCTTCGCGCCTCCGGGCTCAGCTTTGACGATGTTGTAAAAACGACCTGCTTTCTGATCAACGGCGAAGATTTCGCACCTTTCAACTCAGTTTATGCCAAATATTTCACATCAAGCCCGGCACGCTCGTGTGTCTTTGTTAAAGGGCTGCCTAAAAACGCTCTCGTGGAAATAGAGACGGTCGCGATTTGCCGGAAATCAGAAGAGGAGGTAATTAATAATGCACAAAGAGAAAAATGATCTGCCGCTGCTTTTGCTTGACAATTCAACAATGAACGTTCTCAGCACAGGGTGGTTCCGCATTGATAAAATGTCATTTGAAGACGCGAAATATCTGATCGAATCCTATGATTCTAAGGATATTCTCTGCTGCTATTCGGACCGGGTGATCGACACGGTCATTCACGATTATCTTGGCATTGAAAAAAGGGATTTTACCTTCAAAAAAATACGTAAAATGCGTCCCGGGCAGATGGCGATTGTGTTCAAGTTTTATACTGAAGGCTCCGCATCTCAGCCTGTCATAGAGCCGGAACCCGGAATCCAGGCCAAAAAAATCCAGAATGTCTATATTTATTGCGAATGCATATCAAATGTTGACTCGGTGATTCAATCGCTTATCGAAAGCGTCAAGGGAAAGAATCAACCGAACTTTCCGGGAGATTTATTAAAAGGCTGAACATAAACGGCAAAAAAGCGCGGCAGACTGCCGCGTTTTTCTTGTGGTTATAATTTTGCTTTGAGTTTTTCGATCTCTTGCTTAGGCCATTCGACAGTCTCTCCTTCGATGGTATTATAATCTGAACGGAGGACGTCAAGAATACATTGCCAGGAATCGATAGCCTTCTGATATTGACCCAGCTTTGCATATAGGAAAGCAAGTGAATATACTGCTGATAAATCTCGTGGAGCTTTTACGGCTTTGAATGAGTTATCAAAGCATACTATCGCCTTTTCGTATTCGTTTATCCGGTTGAAGCGTTCTCCGATTTCATATTGAGCTTTGTGGTTTGTTGAGTCAATGCCGCTCCAAATTGTTACTGCCTTGTTGAGGTTACCCTCTGCGAATGCAATGTCGCCTCTGAAAATATCCGGCAGACAAGCGGAATACTCATCATCGGTTTTCATCAGATTTATTATTTCCTCCGCTCTGTCAAAATATCGCATTTCAATCATCGCATCGATAAGCCTTTCACAAAGCCTCGTATTTGCAGGATATTTCCTTGCATACGGCTCACAGACGCGGATGAACCAGTCATTTCCGCTTCGTGCAGAATAATTGTCTCCACCGCGCGCCTGTCGGTACATCGTAAATATTTCCGGGTCAAGCGGAGCAAGCGGCATTGCTTTTTCAAGCATACTGGCAGCAGGATTGGGCCTTGACAAATAAAGCCGTGCATAACGCTTTAGTGCGCCTACATCTTTTTCATTGTTACGTAAAATCGAATCAAGAGTGCGTTTTGCATAAGTGAAATTTTCGTCAGTCAGCTTTTCGTGTTCGAGCATATAGTCAATACGTTCCAGCTCATCATCTGTATTTACTGAAAACAAATCGTCTATCCGCACGCCAAAAAACATTGCGAGCTTTGGAAGCAGTGATATATCAGGCATTGTGGTATCGGTTTCCCATTTTGAAACAGCTTGAAAGGATACACCGACATATTCGGCAAGCTCTTCCTGTGTGGCGCCTTTTTCTGTCCGCAGCTTTTTTATTGCCGCGCCAAGCTTTATTTCCATATTAATTTCTCCGTAAAAATGCATTATCAGCTGATGCATTCATTATACTTGGCAACGTTTTATAATACAATAACCGCGTTTTTTATATCACTCGCCTGACAGGTGAAATTGTAATAAAAATTCTCTGCCAGCTAAACATAAAACAGCCGCCTCCTGATACAAATTCCGAAGACGGCTGAAATTCAATTATATATGTTCATCCGCATATCCTGCTCAGAATCGCTTCTGTCATCTCTCTTGTCGACAAAAAAGCATCTCCGGCGCTGTCTGTCAGATCCTTTGTCCGTGCACCATCGCGTATCGCCCGCTCCGCCGCGTCCTCAATCTGTTTCGCCTCTTCATCAAGAGAAAAGGAGTGGCGCAGCAGCATGGCGGCGGAAAGAATCGAAGCGACCGGATTCGCGATATTTTTACCGGCAATGTCCGGAGCTGATCCGTGGATAGGCTCATACAGACCGAAAGTCCCGTCGCCGACAGATGCGGAGGGTATAAGCCCGATAGAACCGGTTATGGCGGAAGCTTCGTCTGTAAGAATATCTCCGAACAGATTGCTCAACACGACCACGTCAAAATCCGATGGATTGCTGACAAGCTGCATTGCCGCGTTATCGACATACAAATCCCGATACCTGACATCAGGATAACGCTCCGCCAAACCGTGCATGACCTCGCGCCACAGACGCGAGCTTTCCAATACGTTTGCCTTGTCGACACTGACAAGATTCCTGCGCCGGACGGCGGCAAGCTCGAAGGCCTTACAGCCTATGCGAATTACTTCATCCTCGGAATAACATTCGGTATCATATGCGCAAACTGATCCTACCGAAGATTTCATCCGTCCGCGTTCACCGAAATATATTCCGCCCGTAAGCTCACGCACAAATATGATATCTATTCCCTTTTCCGTTATGCTCCCGCGAAGCGGAGACGCCCCGGCAAGCGAGGGCATAAGCCTGGCCGGACGGATATTGGCGTAAAGCCCAAGCTGTGACCGAAGCCCGAGAATCGCACGCTCCGGACGGAGATCCCCGGGCAGACCGTCCCACTTCGGGCCGCCCACAGCTCCGAGAAGCACCGCGTCGTTTTCGCGGCATATGCGGACGGTTTCATCAGGAAGCGGAATGCCGTAAGCGTCGATCGCAGCGCCTCCGGCAAGCGCATAGGCATAGGTAAAAGTATGTCCGTATAATTCGCCGACGCGGTTTAAAACCGCAACCGACGAAGTAATTACCTCAGGCCCGATTCCGTCTCCCGGAATAACGGCGATTCTGCAGTTCATACTTTCGCCTCCCAGACAAGCTCCTCGGCCATATTCATAAGTCCCCCGGAATTAATAATTTTTTGCAGAAAATCCGGAAAGGGCTGAATTATATACCGCTTGTCTTTTGTCAGATTTTTCAGAACACCGTTGTCCAAGTCGACAATAAATTCGTCATGTTCGGAGCTTTCAATAACGGCTTCCGGGCATTCGACAATCGGAAGCCCGATATTTATGGCATTTCGGAAAAATATTCGCGCAAAATCCTTTGCGATTACACACGCCGCTCCGCTTGCCTTGATCGCAATCGGCGCGTGTTCTCTGGAAGAACCGCAGCCAAAATTGCCGCCCGCGACAATGATACTGCCTGTTTTCAACTTTTCATGGAAACAGGGATCGATATCCTCCATGCAGTGCTTCGCAAGCTCGTTTTCATCCGCGGTATTTAAATATCTGGCCGGAATGATAACGTCCGTGTCTATGTTGTCTCCATACTTAATTATTCGTTCCCGTATCAGCATTGTCATTTATCTCCTTTGTCAGGCAGCACTATTTTCCCCGCGATTGCGGAAGCGGCCGCGACGGCAGGTCCGGAAAGCCATACCTCGCTGCCTGTATGCCCCATGCGTCCTACGAAATTGCGGTTTGTGGTCGATATAGCGCGTTCTCCGTCCGCGAGAATTCCCATATGCCCTCCGAGACACGGTCCGCATGTCGGCGTGGAGACCACGCAGCCGGCGCGGATGAATGTATCTATCATACCGCTGTTTAATGCCTCGAGATAAATCCGCTGTGTCGCGGGAATGATTATAGTGCGACAGCGCGGATGAACCTTTTTTCCCTTCAGTATTTTCGCGGCTACTGCAAGATCGGAAAGTCTCCCGTTGGTGCAGGAGCCGATGACCGCCTGATCAATTCTGACCTCTCCAAGCGTATCTGCGGGAACCACGTTATCCGGTGAGTGCGGCATGGCCACCATAGGTTTGATATCGGCAAGATTTAGCTCATAGGTCTCTTCATAATCCGGCATTCCGCCGACCGAGCAGGGAACGGTTTCATTGCCCTTTTCCATTTCGTAATTCTCTGTTATTTCATCAGTTTCAAAGATCCCGTTTTTCGCTCCAGCCTCGATTGCCATGTTTGCGATGGTGAATCGGTCATCGATCGAGAGAGAGGAAAGCCCATCTCCGCAGAATTCCATGGATTTATAGCGCGCGCCTCCCACGCCGATTCTTGCGAGAATATACAGAATCACGTCTTTTCCGCCGACCCATTCCGAAAGACTGTTTTTAATCACAAAGCAGATCGCCGGAGGAACGCGCAGCCATGTTTTTCCGGTGACCATAGCAAAAGCCATATCGGTTGATCCCATTCCTGTGGAAAACGCGCCCAGAGCGCCGTAGGTACAGGTGTGCGAATCGGCGCCGACAATCAGGCTCCCGCTCCGTGCAAGCCCTTTTTCGGGAAGCAGCGCATGCTCTATTCCCGTTTCTCCGGCGTCAAAAAAATGACAGATCTTCTGTTCATCTGCAAACTCCCGCACCTCTTTGCATTGCTTTGCGGAAGCAATGTCCTTGCAGGGAACGAAATGGTCGAGAACCAAGGCAACCTTTTCCTTGTTAAAAACCTGCCGGAATCCATGCTTTTTGAATTCACGGATGGCTACCGGAGAGGTAATGTCGTTACCCATAACGAGATCTACATCGGCAAGAACGATCTCTCCGGTATGAACAGGCTGACCCCCGCAATGAGCGGAAATAATTTTTTGCGTCATTGTCATTGACATTCTATTCACCTTCCTTTTTATTGAATTCCATCAGCTTGTTAAGCGCGTGTATATACGACAAAATGCTTGCTTCAATCACGTCCGTGGAAAGACCCTTTGCGGTAAAGGTCCTGTCTTTATAACGAAGTGTTGTAATGACCTCGCCAAGGCTGTCCTTGCCTTCGGAAACCGATTGAATGACGTAGTTCTCAAAAACATATGCCGGCGGATTCATAATTTTGTCGACCGCCTTGTAAGAAGCGTCGACCGGACCGTTGCCGAGAGCGACATCCTCTGTCACAACGCCGTCCTTTTCAAGCGCAATAACGGCAGTCGCCGCCTCCGCGTCACCCGTGTGCACAGAGAACCGCTTCAATACATATACGTCCTGATTTGATTCGGGCGTGCTGTCCCATACAAGAACCTCAATATCGCGATCGGTCACATCCTTTTTCTTATCGCAAAGCTCCTTAAAGGAAACAAAGCAGCGTTCAGTATCTTCCGCGGAAAGCGTGAAGCCCATAGACACGAGCTTTTCCTCAAAGGCATGTCTTCCGGAATGCTTTCCGAGAATAATTTGTCCCGATGGAATCCCGATCGTCTCTGGCTGTATTATTTCATAAGTGTTCCGGTTCGCCAGCATGCCATGCTGGTGAATCCCGGCCTCATGCGAAAACGCGTTTGTGCCCACGATGGGTTTATTTATTGGTGCGGTTCTTCCGATAACCCCGTATACAGTCTTGCTCGCCCGGTAGATATACGACGTGTCAACGGATGTTTCCGCGTTATAAAGATCGGGCCGCGTCTTCAATGCCATGACAATTTCCTCAAGCGGAGCGTTTCCTGCACGCTCTCCGAGTCCGTTGACCGTACACTCCGCCTGCCTCGCGCCGCCCAAAATACCGGCCAGCGTATTCGCGGTTGCCATTCCGAGATCGTTGTGGCAGTGCACGGAAAGCACGATGCTTTCGCATTCCGGCACATCCGCACGGAGCCGTTCTATAATCGACCGCATTTCATATGGAGTCGTATATCCCACCGTATCCGGAATATTGATTACCGATGCTCCGCTTTCGATTGCCGCACGGACAACACGCGCCAGAAACTTTTGATCGCTCCTGGTTGCATCTTCCGCGGAGAATTCGATATCCGCACAAAGCCTCCGTGCGTACTTAACCATAGCCGCCGCTTTTTCAATGACCTGCTCCGGATTCAGCTTCAGCTTATACTGCATATGGATAGGCGAAGTGGCAATGAAGACATGAATGCGCGGTGATACCGCTTTCTTTATCGCTTCATATGCGGCGTCTATATCCTTTTCCGTACAGCGGGCAAGAGACGCGACAGAGCAGCCGCGAATACATTCCGCGACCGACGCGACCGACTTGAAATCGCCGGATGAGGAAGCCGCGAATCCCGCTTCAATCACATCGACCTTTAAAAGTTCAAGCCGCTTCGCGACCTCGATTTTTTCCTGCAGGTTCATACTGCAGCCCGGCGCCTGCTCGCCGTCCCGCAGAGTCGTATCAAATATTTTTACTCGACTTGACATGGTTTCCTCCTTCCGGTCTGTTTGACCGATATTTATTTTGGCGGCAATGCCTTAAGGCATTTTTATTGCCGTCTTATACTGATAAAAAATAAGGCCTGCGGCAGTTTGCGCCGCAGGCCTTTTGATTCGTATACTCTATCCGTTTATATCGAATCGTCTGTCCGCATGCAACGCAAAAATCCGTTATTGAAAATAAGGGCAAGTTCAATAGCGGCAAGAATAATTATTGCAAGCATAAACAGAATATTCATAATAACGATGGATTCCTTTTACAGTATATACAAATAGTATATCATATTATAATTGCCATGTCAACTTATTTATAACCAATTTACACAATGTTAATATTTGCGTCAAAGTGATCAATAAATACTCTCGCGTATTTATAAACGGCATTTAAATACAAAAGAGAAAAGCCCGTATATCAAAGCCTTTTCTCTCTTTTAAAGATAAATTAAAGGCCTCTTTTCATGTAATATCGCGTTTACTTAGCTTTTTCCGTTCATTCATAATCCGCAATATTTGCCCAGTGAATAAGAAATTCACGCTGTTCCGACTTATTTTTACCGAGCTGCGAAGCGGCAACGATCGAAAGCCACTTTTCTACATACTGCTTCGCGGTATCACTTTTTATGCAAAAAAGCTTCATATAGAGCTCCGCGCTTTTTATATCGCCAGAAAGCCGGAACAAAAGATATGTCCTGGCCGCGTCCGCGGAAGCGTTTCCCTGCGTCGCGTGTGCCCAGTCGATAATATAAGCCTCGTCCTTATCTGTAATAATGACATTGGAGGGATTGTAATCGCCATGACATAACTTTTTATGCTCCTCTATGCTGTCAAGCCTTGTGTGAAGCTCATAACGCGCGGTTGCGTCTAAACCGGATTCGCGGATTTTTCTGTGCATTTTATCCTTGAGCTTGTTTAATCCCGCCGCGGCAGCCATATGCATTTCCAGCTGGATATCTACAAAACGATCCATATACTCTTCGTATTTACCGGGGTTTTCGCGAATCAGCTGTTCTATTGTCTTGCCTTCTATGAATTCACTGACAAGCGCCCATTTTCCGTCAGTTTTCACGACCTCGATAAATTTCGGAGCATGTATTCCCGATTCGGCCACAATAGAAAGATTCAGCGCCTGACGTAAAACGGAGGATGCGGATTCCTCATTAAATACTTTTATACATTTGTCACCGTCACGATATACCGTTTTAGTCGGTCGTACTGCGATTATATTATCAAGCTTCATGTCATACCTCCTCATACGTTCCGTAGTAAGCGTTAAGATACATATGTTTAATTTCACTCATCAACGGATATCTCGGATTTGCTCCGGTACATTGGTCGTCAAAGGCCTGTTCTGTCATTTCATCAAGCCTGGCAAGAAAGCTTTCTTCTTGGATTCCGTAATCTCTGATTGTCTTTTTTATGCCGATATGCTCTTTCAGCTTATCTATTGCCTGAATCAGTTTATTGAGCTTTTCGGTATCGGTCTTCCCCTGTATACCGAGATAATCCGCAATCTCCGCGTATCTCTCCAGTGTATGCGGATGGTCATATTGAGGGAAGGTGCCCATTTTTACCGGCTTTTCGGAAGCGTTGAAGCGGAGAACCTCATCGATCATCAGCGCGTTCGCTATACCATGCGGCAGATGATGAAAAGCGCCGAGCTTATGCGCCATGGAATGGCATACTCCTAAAAACGCGTTGGCAAATGCCATACCGGCCATGGTTGCCGCATTCGCCATTTTTTCGCGGGCAGCCGGATCGTTTGGACCGTCGTCATAGGCGCGCGGAAGATATTCAAAGATCATTTTCAAGGAGCGGAGAGCAAGCCCGTCTGTATAATCGGTCGCCAGCATCGAAGCATACGCTTCAAGAGCGTGCGTTACGGCGTCTATTCCCGAGGCGGAGGTAAGCCCCTTGGGCGCTGACATTTGCATATCCGCGTCTACGATCGCCATCTTCGGCATCAGCTCATAATCGGCAAGCGGATATTTTATGCCGCTGTCCTGATCGGTGATGACGGCAAAAGGCGTGACCTCGGAGCCTGTGCCGGCGGATGTCGGCACCGCGATAAAGTATGCCTTTTCACCCATTTTAGGAAAAGCGTAAACACGCTTTCGTATATCCGCAAAGCGCATCGCCATATCTGTAAAATCAGCCTCGGGATGTTCATAAAGCACCCACATGATCTTGCCTGCGTCCATGGCGGAACCGCCGCCGACGGCAATTATCACATCCGGCGCAAAGGCTTTCATTTGCTCGGCACCTTCTTTGGCGCAGGCGAGCGTCGGATCCGGCGCGACATTGTAAAAGCAGGTGTGTCGGATCCCCATTTCGTCAAGCTTGTCTGTTATCGGCTTTGTATAGCCATTATTATATAAAAAGCTGTCGGTCACAATGAATGCCTTTTTCTTACGCATGACGTCCTTAAGCTCGGACAAAGCGACCGGCAGACAACCCTTTTTGATGTAAACCTTTTCCGGAGCGCGGAACCAAAGCATGTTTTCTCTCCTTTCGGCTACGGTCTTTATATTTATCAGATGCCTGACTCCTACGTTTTCGGAAACTGAGTTGCCTCCCCAGGAACCGCAGCCGAGCGTCAGTGACGGAGTAAGCTTGAAGTTGTAAAGGTCGCCTATACCGCCCTGAGAGGAGGGCGTGTTTACGAGAATACGGCAGGTCTTCATGCGCGAGGCAAATTCGTTGAGCTTCTCCTGCTCTGTCACTGTATTCAAATAAATCGAGGAGGTATGACCGTAACCTCCGTCGGCAATCAGGCGCTCCGCTTTTTCAAAAGCGTCGTGAATGTCCTTTGCCCTGTACATTGCAAGCACCGGCGACAGCTTTTCATGAGCAAATTCTTCCGATATATCCACGCTTTCCACTTCGCCGATTAAAATCTTTGTTTCATCCGGTACCTTGAAGCCCGCAAGCGCGGCAATCGCGGCCGCCTTTTGTCCGACGATCTTCGCGTTCAGCGCTCCATTGATGATTATCGTCTTGCGAACCTTTTCTGTTTCCTCAGAATTCAAAAAATAACAGCCTCTGTCTATAAATTCTTTTTTTACCGATTCATATACCTTGTCAAGCACTATTACGGATTGCTCCGACGCGCAGATCATGCCGTTGTCAAAGGTCTTTGAGTGAATGATCGAGTTAACCGCGAGAACGATATCCGCGGTGTCGTCTATAATGGCGGGCGTATTACCGGGACCGACGCCAACCGCGGGTTTTCCGCTGGAATATGCCGCCTTGACCATGCCCGGGCCGCCGGTCGCCAAGATAATGTCCGCTTCTTTCATAAGCAGATTGGATAATTCAAGAGACGGAACGTTTATCCATCCGATAATGCCCTCCGGCGCTCCCGCCGCAACCGCCGCATCATAAACGACCTTTGCCGCCGCGATAGTAGAGGCCTTTGCTCTCGGATGCGGGCTGATGATGATTCCGTTTCTCGTTTTCAGTGAAATAAGAGTTTTAAAAATTGCTGTTGACGTAGGATTGGTGGTCGGAATGACCGCCGCTATGACGCCGACCGGCTCGGCGATTTTCTTTATGCCGAAAGCTTTGTCTTCTTCGATAACCCCGCAGGTTTTTGTGTCTTTATACGCGTTATATATATATTCGGATGCATAATGATTTTTAATGACCTTGTCTTCCGCGACTCCCATGCCTGTTTCCTTTACAGCCAGCTTCGCGAGAGGAATTCTTTCTTTATTAGCCGCGGAAGCGGCCGCAAGAAATATCTTGTCGACCTGCTCCTGCGTATATCCGGAAAATTCGCGCTGCGCTTTTCTTACTCCGTCAAGCAGCGTTTCTAAAGATTCAATGCTGTCAACAAGCCTGTTTTCATTATTATCCATGGTTGTGTATCCCTTTCATATAAACGGATTTTTTATTGGTTCTTCCGTCTGTATTCTTTCCCAAATCTGTCTGTATCCGTCCCATATAATACGGCTGTGGTCGAATGCCAATTCCTCGCTTGTCACGTCGTCGCCGTTGATTCTGATGATCAGCTTCAGATTGTCCGATCGCAATAAAAGCTCCGTCTTTTTCTCAGAGGCTTCGCAGCTTATGTCAAACCATCTTGCCGCGTCCGCGTCGTCATCCGCAACCGCGACATAATCAGCATCCGGCGCCGAATCTGATATATATGCGATATACGCCTCTGTCACGACCCAAGTACGCGGATCGCGTCCGGGCTTGCTGTATAGTCCGAGCTGTTTCAGACCGGCTGCCTTGATATGCGTTTCTTCCTCCAGCTCACGCGCCGCCGCCGCGTCGGCGCTTTCATCCGGATTAACAAAGCCGCCAGGCAGAGCCCATTTTCCGAGAAACGGATGACCTCCGCGTTTAATCAGCAGCAGCTTCGTAATGTCGCCGTTTTTCTTGAATATGAGAATATCCGCAGTCAGAGAAGGCTTCGGATAGTTTTTTTCTTTATAGGCGGCAAGAAATTCTTTTTCAGTCAGACCGTCTCTATCCCGTAATTCGCTCATTTTGACAATGCCTTTCCATAATTATGATAGTGTTAAAAACGGCAATCAAATAATATCTTTAAGCTTTCATCAAATATTTGTCAATGGCCGCGGCGGCGTTTTTGCCTGCCCCCATTGCAAGAATAACGGTTGCCGCGCCGGTGACCGCGTCTCCTCCCGCGTATATGCCCACACGAGAAGTAAGCCCCGTTGTTTCATCGGAGATGATCCCGCCCCATTTTTGTGTTTTAAGTCCTTCGGTGGTGGATTTTATCAATGGGTTCGGAGAGGTGCCGAGTGCCATGATGACACAATCTGTATCAAGGTCATACTCGCTGCCATTGAGCGGCTCTGGCCTTCTGCGCCCGGATTCATCCGGCTCTCCCATAGTCATTTTCTGACATCTGATACCAACCACCCAGCTGTCGGCGCCCAAAACCTCGACAGGATTGGTCAGAAATTTAAACTCAATTCCTTCCTCCATTGCGTGTTCCACTTCTTCACGCCTTGCGGGCAGCTCTTTTTCGGTACGGCGGTATACGATCTTAACGTCAGCGCCCAGGCGTTTTGCGCACCTTGCCGCATCCATTGCGACATTTCCTCCGCCGACGACGACAACGCGTTTCCCTGTATGGATCGGTGTGTCGCCTTCGGGCTTATATGCCTTCATAAGATTAACGCGGGTAAGAAATTCATTCGCGGAATAAACGCCGTTCAAATTTTCTCCCTTGATGCCCATGAATTTCGGAAGCCCAGCTCCTGAACCGATAAAAATCGCTTCATAGCCGTATTCATTCATAAGCTCATCTATGGAAATTGTTTTACCGATAACTATGTTCGTTTTTATTTCTACGCCGAGTTCTTTAAGTCCGTCGATTTCCTTTTGCACGATCGCCTTCGGCAGACGGAATTCAGGGATGCCGTAGACAAGAACGCCTCCGGCAAGATGCAGAGCTTCAAAAACCGTCACCTGATAGCCCTTTTTTGCAAGCTCTCCCGCGCAGGTAAGCCCAGACGGGCCCGAACCGATGACAGCCACCTTATGGCCGTTTTGTATGGGACGGACGGCTTTCTCCGTGCTGATTTTGTTGTGAAGATCGGCGACAAAGCGTTCAAGCCGGCCTATCGCGACAGGCTCGCCCTTGATACCGCGCACGCATTTTTCTTCGCATTGGGTTTCCTGAGGACAAACGCGGCCGCATACCGCCGGGAGGGCGGATGATTCGCTGATAATTTTATAGGCTTCTTCAAATTTTCCTTCCGCTACCTTGGCAATAAATTCGGGAATATATATTCTGACAGGACAGCCGGAAACGCAGGGCTTGTTTTTACAATTCAAACAGCGTTTTGCCTCGTCGACAGCCTGCTCTTTTGTATATCCGAGCGCGACCTCATTGAAATTCTTGTTCCGGACAGCCGGATCCTGAGCGGGCATCGGATTCTTTTTAAGTGACATATTCGGCATTTTACTTTACCTCCGCTTTAAAGAGATTGCATGTCTCTTCTCGCTTTACCCTTTCAAACGGCTTATACATGCCGCCTCGCCTCATGGCTTCGTCAAAATCAATTTCATGACCGTCAAATTCAGGTCCGTCAACGCAGGCGAAAACCGTCTTACCGCCTACGGTCAGGCGGCAGCCGCCGCACATCCCGGTGCCGTCTACCATAATCGGATTCATTGATGCGACAGTCTTTATTCCAAACTGTTTCGTCAGAGCGCATACAAATTTCATCATGATCAGCGGCCCGATGGTTATTACCTCATCATACTTCTCGCCGGACTCGATAAGAGCCTTCAGCGCGTCCGTAACAAGCCCTTTTTCTCCCCAGGAGCCGTCGTCGCTCATTTTCTTTACGAGAGTGCTGTTCGCTTCAAATTCCTTTTCAAGAATAACTTGCTCTTTGGAACGGAAACCGATAATTGAATGCACCTCACAGCCCAGTCCGTGCAGCTTTTTTGCGACTGGAAACGCAATAGCGCATCCCACTCCGCCGCCTACCACGGCAACCTTCCTCAGCCCCTCGGTATGGGTCGCTTTGCCCAACGGCCCGACAAAATCCTTCAGACAGTCGCCCTGATTCATATGATTGAGCTTTTCGGTCGTCGATCCGACTATCTGATAAATAATCGTCACTGTTCCCTTTTCGCGATCATAATCGGCTATTGTAAGCGGAATCCGTTCTCCTTCGGCATCGGTTCTCAGAATTATAAACTGACCCGGTTCCGCTTTTTTTGCAACCATCGGCGCGGAAATTTCCATAAGAGTGACCGACGGATTAAGCGCTTGTTTTTTAAGTATTTCAAACATAGATGACCTTTCTCCCGGAAAAAGAGGCTGCTGCCGCTGATGCAACAGCCCCTCCGATTTTCATCCGGTATTGATTTTATTATTAACGCAGATTTTATAATTTACTGATTATAATGCCGATCAATCTGGATTTATTTATCTTTTAAAATTTAACTTCCGTATCGTAATAGCAGCACTTAAGCAGTTCTTCCATTTCTTCCACTGAGGGCTGACGTGGATTTGAGCCTGTGCAGGCATCGCCGAGCGCGTTTACCGCTATAGTGTGAACTCTCTCAAGGAAAACATTCTCCGGAACAAAGCCCTGTTCGCACGGATAACTGTCTTTGCCGTAGCTTTTTATACAGTGCGGTATACGCAGCTCGTCATTCATTTTTCTAAGATATTCGATAAGAAGCCTGACCTTTTCATCAACAGAGCCTCCGCCGAGATTCATAAAATCCGCGATATCCGCATAACGCTTTGCCGCAGTTGTGTTTTTCGCGTTGAAAGCGATAACCTTCGGAAGGTACATCGCGTTTGCGGCGCCATGGATGATATGCGCGCCGAAGTCCGCAAAGGCAGCGCCGGTTTTATGAGCCATGGAATGAACTATACCGAGGAGCGCGTTTGAAAACGCCATACCCGCCAAGCACTGTGCATTGTGCATACTATCGCGGCAGGCCATGTCGCCGTTATAGGATTTCACGAGATCGTTCTGTATCATCTTGATGGAATGAAGCGCAAGCGGATCCGTATAATCGCTGTTCGCTGTAGAAACGTATGCTTCAATCGAATGGGTCATAGCGTCCATGCCCGTATGAGCGACAAGCTTCTGCGGCATGGTTTCCGCCAGATCGGGATCTACGATAGCGACATCCGGGGTAATTTCATAATCTGCAATCGGGTATTTGATGCCTTTATTATAATCGGTGATTATAGAAAACGCCGTCACCTCGGTTGCTGTGCCTGAGGTAGACGATATTGCGCAAAGACGGGCCTTATGACGGAGGGAAGGAATGCCGAACACCCTGCACATCTCTTCAAATGTAATTTCCGGATATTCGTATTTTATCCACATTGCCTTGGCCGCATCAATCGGAGAGCCTCCGCCCATCGCGATGATCCAGTCTGGCTGAAACTTAAGCATGGCATCCGCGCCGCGCATAACGGTTTCAACGGACGGGTCGGGCTCAATGCCTTCGAAAACCTCGACTTCCATGCCGGCTTCTTTCAGATATCCGACGGCTTTATCAAGAAATCCGAACTTCTTCATTGATCCGCCGCCGACACATATCATTGCTTTTTTGCCATCAAATTTCTTAAGGGCATCAATAGCGCCTTTCCCATAATAAAGGTCTCTCGGTAAAGTAAATCTTGCCATATTTTCATCCTCCATAAATTTTATCTTCCGTTATTATCTCTTCCGGACACGTATAATTTATCACAGTAAAAGAGCTTTGTGAAATATAAATGTCGGATATCGATATTTATATATCGATATAGGAAATTATTAACGAAATCAGAAAGCTGGCGGAGGTATTGCGGATAACGGAACAATATGGCGGTATTTGTCCGTTATTCTATAAATAAAATGCGGTTTCCTTCTGTTTTCAAACAGTAATTCCCTCTCATAAGTATAGACTGAAGGAATACTGTTTATTCATGTAATATAATAATCGCATATCGATATTCATATATCGATATATCAATGCCAAAATTATTTATATTCAATAAAAGCGACATCGTTCTTGACCTCATAAAGCTTATTGAGAAACATCCTGTCTGCGGGTTTCAACTTGTATCCGATGGGATATATAAGCACGTCTTTAAAGCTGTTGTTGACAATTTCACATTTCCGTTGAACCAGATTATAACGTTCAAGCAGTTTTTTGGGTATGGGAGAAACAAGCATAAAGGTGTTTTTTACCTTGGTGAGCAGCTCCAGCTGGCTTCCGCGTTCATAAAGGTATATTTTCTTATGCAGATAATCATTTGTAAATGCGTTCTGTTTTATTTCCGGAGCCGGCAGATACGGAACGACATTGTCTCCATGCACGATCTCAATGTATTTTTCTTTGAGCTTCTTGACATCAAGAATTTCATTTTTAGCCAGCGGATGCTCGGCCGACATCAGCACAAGGCATGAGAAATGCCATATTGTTTCGCTTGAAAGCGACTTTTCTTTCAGATAATCCATGAAATAGTTTTCATATAAGGTCTGATATCTTATTATACCAAGGCTGTAGCCGTTGTCGGAAACGTTTGTAATCGTCTGTATTGAATTGGTTTCCTGGATCGTGATATCGATGCACTGTTTCATATCAAGTTCGGCGACAAAATCCGCAAATGCCGCGGAGATATAACTGCCTCGGGGGATCGACACCTTGAGCGCCTGCTGCTTTTCCCGCTCCTCTTTGGAAATATAAATCGATTCCATTTTATCAAGCTGTACGAGAATACGTTTTGCGTATTCAAGGAATTCTTTACCCTGCTCGGTAGCCGTAACGCCTTTTGAGGTGCGTTCAAAAATAACAATTCCGAGCGTATCCTCAAGCTCTTTTATTGCTTTGCTGAGATTCGGCTGTGCCATAAAAAGGTTTTCGGCGGCCTGTGAAATAGACCCGGTTTTCTCCACCTCGACCGCATACTTGAAATGCAGCGTATTCATCGGGCTTCCTCACTTTTGTTCATCCATTTTATTCCTTAAATGCCGTGAAAGAGTTGCGAGAGACGCGGCGAGGTTTTCATTCTGGACAAGAATTTCCTCCGGAACATTCAGCTTTACCAAAGCAAAATTCCATATTGCTTTTACACCGCTGTGAACAAGACGATCGGCGACATCCTGGGCAAACTCGGCAGGAACGGCAATTATGCCGATATGAATGTGCATTTTTTCACAGAGATCCGGGAGCTTATCCAACGGAAATACTTTTTTCCCGTATATTATCTGATTTATAAGCGCCTCGTCAATATCAAACGCGGCAACGATGTTCAGCCCGTATTTTTCAAATTCATCGTTGCCCAAAAGCGCTTTGCCAAGCGAACCGACACCCACCAGAACAGTGTCCATAGTACAGTTATATCCCAGATAATCCTCAATATTCTTTATAAGTTCATTAACCGGAAATCCCGATTTGGGCTTTCCTTTTGCTGTACAGACTGCCGCAATGTCCTTGCGTACAAGTACGTCGTTTAATTTAAGTTCGTTTGCTATCAAGGTCGCGGAAATAACGTTTGCTCCGTTTTCTTTCGCCTTGCGCAGATATTGAAGATAGTATGGCATTCTCTGTAATGCCTGTACTGTCAAATAGTTCTCGGCATTCATTTTGTATCCTTTTTCGATTTTTCGATATTGATATTATAATACCAATTTATTTACATGTCAATCATATATTGACAATCTACCACGAGCAAAAACCTCTGGATGTTCTTCAAAAAAATTATTATTTGCCTGCCGCTTAATATATTATTCCTGTTAATCGGTTGCAAGCTTTTATTATAACATATTTTATGATATTATGCCCAATTTTTAGTTAAATTTAATTTGAATTTTATACATTTTTTTATAGCTGATTATAGTATAATTATTTAATAAACAGTTTTTATATGAGAGAAAGCCCAACAAGACGGAAGCAGTTTTCTTATTCAGAAGCGCAGACAAAGGGAGAACTTAAGTAATGAATGATTTATATATAAGCGTCAAAACAAGCCGCGCATATTACACAGATGAAAAAATAAGAAACGCGAAAAATAACATTCAAAAATACAACTGGGCGAAAGTTGTTTGCGATAAAGCGGTCAATGCCGCTGACACATTTCTTGATTACGGAGTCGAAAATATAATCATGAATACCGCCCCGCAGGATATACCCAGGAGCTTTGCCGTAAATCAGGAACACGGATGCCCAATATGCGGTGAAAAAGCCTTGATATTTGGTAATTATTCATGGAAAACAGATTATATAAATTACCCGTGGAAAATTTTCTGCCCGTCGTGCCAAAGCGAATTTCCGTCAAACGATTTTAATTCATATTATAAAAGTGGTTTTGATGAAAACGGCGTTTTCAGACGTGAAAAAGCCGATAGTAAATATCTTGTAAATGTCCTTTACCCTGATAAACCCGCTGACTGGTGCGTCGACGACGGATATGGCTGGATCGACGAAAGCGGAAGCGGCAGTAAGGGAGAAAACAACCATACCTTCATAGCGTGGTATAATCATATGATGGCCTGGTGGCCGGCGGACAGCATGTCAAAGTTTAAAAACGAAGGATTTCTGCTGCCTGCCATCCGGAATTTAAAAGACTCATATCTTTTTACAGGCGACAGGAAATATGCGGAGGCAGGAATAGCGATATTGAACCGGATCGCATATTTTTATCCCGAAATGGACTCCGGCAAATTCAAATGGGAAGACGGATTTAAAAATTTTCACGGGTTGAGCGGGAAAGGCAAAGCCATCGGATGTATATGGGAATGCAACCTATTGTTAGAGCTTGTCCGCGCATATGATGCTTTTTTCCCGGAAATAGACAATGAAATTGCCGCAAAGATCGGCTCGTATCCATATTATTATGTCGGGAAAAAGCCGGAAACAAAAAGCGATATAATATCGAATATTGAAAATGGGATACTTATGGAAGTGTTCCCGAATGTGAAAAACTTCAGGATCAGCGGAAATGCTGGAATGCATCAGAACACTCTTATAACTACCGGCGTTGTTCTTGAAAATGACAAGCTTCTTGACGAATACTGTTCTTTCATGTATCATCATATCGAAAACCGTCCGGACGGTCCGGGCGAGCTCGACAGACTTTTTATTAACGATGTCGACCGCGACGGAGCCGGAAACGAAGCCTCGCCTCACTATAATTCGCTGTGGGAAGGCGGATTTTCCAATGTCGCAGAAATGCTTTACGGAAACGAAAAGTATGACCTGTACCGTAATATAAAGTTTTTTAAGCTGTTCAACAATGAAGCAAACGTCATAATGCTTGATAATTACACCCTTTCCGTCGGCGACGCTTCCGGAGCCGGAAATCCGGGCGTTTTTGTGAATACCGACGCACATATCTCTTTTTTTGAAAAGACCGGAAGCGTTCAAAGCGCGCAGCTTTTATATTATAAGTCCGACGGAGAAAGCATTTGCAAAAACATATTTAAGGACTGTGAAAATATCGATCTTAGGATAAAAAATACAGTAAAAAAATATGGCAAATACAGCTCCCGAAGCAGATGTCTTTCAGGATACGGACTGTCGAGTATAACCTCCGAAACTGCCGGCGGAAATAAGAGTCTATATATGTATTACGGCAGAAACAACGGCCATGGTCACTGTGACACGCTTCAAATAGGTATTCACGCTTTCGGTATCGATATGATGCCGGAGCACGGCTATCCCAATTATACCGGCCCGGATATGGAGCGGTCGCGCTGGACATCAAACATGATATCTCACAATACGGCGATGATCCGCAAAGAACCCCCGAAAAGCGAACATGAGCTGAGCGGCTGGCACGATACGAGCGCGGAGCATTATCAGTTTGTCGGTCTGCCGCATCATTACGATTCAAGGCATAAAGTCGGCATAATGGATGTCGAAGCTCCCGGAGTATATCCTCAGTCAGAGCTTTTCCGCAGAAGCACCGTAAATATATGCATCGGCGAAAACGATATGTATGTCATGGATTTTTTCAGAATTAAAGGTGGAAAGGATCATTATTACAGCTTTCACGGAGCGGAGGGAGACACCGCAGCCGAGAACCTTAACCTTACCAAGCAGCAATCGGGAACTTATGCGGGAGAGAATATCAAATATAAAGATCCTTCTTACGATATATATTATTCCGACGGATTTGATTATCTGTATGATGTCCGGCGCGATACTTCCCCCTTGGTTCCGTTCAGTCTTGATTATAAAATCACAGACTCCTGGAAGGTCTGGGACAGGGAAAGAAACGTACATCTGAAGCTTACGATGCTTGGCACAGTCGGAGACGCCGCCGTCGCATACGGACAGCCTCCTCAGAATAATCAGTCAAATCCGGATAAATTTTCTTATCTCATCGCTCACAACGGCAGCCACGCGGAAAACGGCATGGCGGAAAGTTGTTTCTGCGCGCTGATCGAACCCTTTGAAAATAATAGCGCAATAAAAAGTGTGGGTCTCATTCCACTTTTATATGAAGGCAATATATCGGCAGGTATCTGCGCGCGCGTAGTTAGAACAGAGCTTGTTTCCGGCAGAGTAGATTATTTATTCAGCAGTATTGACGATAAAATATACAGCTTTAAAGCTGACGGAGACGTGATCTGCTTCAGCGGTTTTCTAGGATTGATTTCATTTTTAAACGGCAGGATCGTTTACAGCTATTTTAACGATATCAGCTTCTGTACATTGAACGGCAAGATCATCGCGGATGGAAAATGCCGCCGGATCAGAGGAAGGGTCATCAGCTTTACAAAAGAGCTTTGTGACAGCAACGTTATTACAGTGGATATTGAGAACGGCGAGGATATCGGTTATGCCGAGCTCACCGGAAAATTTATTGACATTGAAAACGATAAGATCAGAAATGCTTTTTATGAAATAAAAAGCGCATCACGATCGACAGACGGAAAATGGACTCTTGGCATTGGAGATGTCACGTTCATAAGAGGACTGAGCGATATATACCACCCGGAAAAAGGATATATTTATGATATATGTGAAAACGCCGGATTTACTATTCCTCTCAGCTGTGAAAGTGTTTATATCTCATGACAGCTTAATAGTATAATTGGTATACACATTGTTTTTTTAAAACGGTAAAATAAAGGAGAGTGTTTATGAAAAGCCTGGGATTGGGAAACGGTTATACCGATATTAAATTCAGAAACGATACAAAGTGCGGCGCAAGATACTGTTCATGCGAAGCAGTATATGACGAGGCGCTGCTCGACGGTCATCTTATCGGGCGTTATTGGTCCGCATGCGGACAGATAATACCTGAATTGTCATTAAGCGATTCCGGTTTTATAAGCTCAATAAAGGATTTCTCTCTTGATTCATTTTCACTCAGTATCGGCGGTAAAATAATCTCCGGATGGAAATATGCCGAATCCGGCTTAAGAAACGCCTCCGGCAAATCCGAAGTCGGAGTTTTTATACTGGAAACAGACGAATGCCCCATATCTGTTCGCGTATGCACAAAGCTCGACGGCAGCGAGTTTATCGAGAGATGGCTCGAGATAACGAATATGGGGTCATCTTCACTGCCGATAACCTCGGTTTATCCTATGTCAGGGAGATTATGGCTACACAACCATATACGCGGAACAGAAAAATACTCATATCCCGCCGAAGAAGTCATGTCGCCAGAAGAAGGCTCTCCGTTTATAGCGGCTTATAATCATTCCTCCGGCTGGGGTAAAGAAGGCGATATTTGGTTCGAGCCTTTAAAACCCGGCGAAACATCGTATAACGGTGGAATTAATGGCAAATCGGGATGGTCGCGGCCTGCATTCTGGCTTCGAAATCTGTTAAACGGTCATACATTCGTATGCGAATATGCATGGAGTGGAAACTGGGAGATGAAATTCAATTACGACGACTCACCCGAGCATACACAGGCGGGCTTTGCGATCGGCATGCCGGAGATAACCGGCGAAGCGATAAGGGTTCTCTCTCCCGGAGAAACCGTAATAACACCTGCTGTGCATTTCGCGCTCTTCCTCGGCAATGATGATGAAATTGTTCAATCACTGCACCGTCATGTCAGAGATTCAGTAATGCCGGCTTACCCTGCCGGAAGAGAAAATGAAATAGAAGCCAATCAGCGTGGATATATGAGAGACAGCGAAACGCTTGACGGAGTGCTCACCGATATCGACGTAGCGCATGAAGCCGGCGCGGAAACATATCTGTTCGATGCCGGCTGGAGCGGCACAAAGCCGCCGAATGACTGGTGGTATACCGCCGGCGACTGGATCCCCGGTCCGTGGCTTCCGGGGGGTCTCGCTCCGATAACCGACAGACTGCATAGTTATGGTATGAAATTCGGTCTTTGGGTCGAATTTGAAGCAATAGGCTCGACAAGCACGCTGATGGAAAAGCATCCCGACTGGGTCATGAAAAGATGCGGCGTTCCGGTTTATTGCGGAAGAGCTCTTGACCTGTCAAAGCCCGAGGTAGAGGATTATCTTGAAAAAGAGCTGTCACGTATAATAACAAGCTACGGACTTGATACTCTCAGAATTGATCACAACAACAATTTGGAAATAGGCGGCACAATCGAAAGAGACGGCTTTTGCGAAAATGTAATGTGGCGTTATTATGAAGCTCTTTACAGAATTTTCGATAGCCTACGAAAGAAATTCCCCGATGTCGTTTTTCAAAACTGCGCGGGTGGCGGCGGACGGCTTGATCTGGGAATACTGCAAAGATTTCATAACACCGATATTTCGGATTGGATGCGCCAACCCAGAGGAACAAAGATACTCAACGGAATAACTATGGTCCTTCCTCCGGATAAATGTCTCAGAGCTTTCGGAGTTGAAAGCGGAGATCATGTTATGGAATCGGATATTGATTTCCAGATGAGATATATCTACATATGCCATCCGAATATGCGAGGGATCGCTCCGAACGTGGATTCCTTTAATCCCTGCTTGAAACAACGTATTAACAATAATCTTCAATTATTTAAAAATCTTATAAGACCGCTCATGCGCGATTGTCTCGTATATCATCATACTCCGTGGCTTCCCTTAAGAAAAAGCGCGGAGTGGTGTGTATTTGAATATTCTGCTCCAGATAAAACGAAATCACTCGCTGCGGTTTTTCGCCTGTCTTACAGTAGAAATGATTTTTATATTTTATATCCGAAAGGTATAGACAGAAGTAAAAAATATAAAGTATCCTTCTGTTCATCAGGTGAAACAGCGGAAGCCTCAGGATATGAACTTGTAAATAACGGACTCCGGTTGTATATGCCCGGAAGCCTGACATCCGAACTTATTATATTTGAAGCTGAATAATAAAGTAAGAGCTGCAGCAAACAATATTCTGCTGCAGCTCTTTTTATATGGGAAATAATGCGAACAAAGAAATTAATCTGAAGTTATTCAACTTCATGATAATAATGAGGTGATAATTAACACAGCAATTAACGGTGATTTAGAAAAGCCCTTATACCAGAGCCTTTTCTCTCTTTGAGCGGTAATTAAATTGCCGAGTTAATAATAATAAGTTTGTTGTGAGTCATATATATTTTCAAATCAGCTGTTTTCCGCCGTTTGGTATTTTTTCTTCCCACCATCCGAAGGCAATTCTGCCATCCGCAGGATCATCATATCCTTCCACGAGTGATATAAGCACAAGAAACGAGCCTCCGGGAGGAAATATGAATTTCCCGTTTTCATTATCGGCTATTGTTATTCCAGGTTGACTTGTTCTGACGAATGCTTTTGCGCCTCCATAAGGATCGTTGGTGACATTAATAGCTTTTTGAATGATGCTTTTCGGCACAGGAACAGGCCAAATGGCCGTGTTAGAGCATGTAAACAATTTAGATTCAGTGAAGCCGCACGAAGGATTGGCGTTAAACCAAAACTGTGCATTATACGGTCCCGCTGAAATATCGCTCACCGTCCATACGTTTACATGCAGATTTACACCGGAATTATACGGATTATATAATCTCGCCCAGGCTTTCGTCCCTTTTCCAAATAATAAATTTTCAGCATAACCTACAAAATATTCGCCTTTCATTGACTCGAATAATTCTATCGGTATATTTACACTTTGAACATAATTATTTTGATTATTATTTGTAAATACTCTCTTTGAACCAAGCATATTCTACCTTTTTCATTTAAAGTGATTATTATTAACTCGGCATTTAAATAATAACCGCTTAAAGAGAGAAAAGGCTCTGCTATATGGGCTTTTCTCTCTTGTAAAACAAGGCTTATTTAAATGCCGTTTTAATAGTATATAACCGATTATATAAGACAATTCAATACACTATATGAAAATAAATGAAAAACGTGAATGAAATCAAGCTAACAGTTCCTACTGACAAGTCTGTAGCTGACCTTTCTCCGCCGAGTAAACGAGCCTGCCAAGCACACAATAACGCCGGAACAGGTAAAATGCCTGTTCCGGCGTTTTCATTTCTGCAATGAAATTGTTATTGAGTCAGCCGATTATTTTCTTTTCTTTGCTACTGTGATAGCACCGGCTGCTGAAACGAGAGCAACGAGAGCGAATATGATTCCGTTGTCGCCTGTTTTTACAGGAGTTTCAGTATCATCACCGTCATCACTGGGTTCTTCTGTTGCGGGAGCAAGATTTTCTTCATCGCCACCGATGTTTATGAATTCAGTGTTGGTATATTGACTGAGAAGACCAGCTGTTCCGACAGTGCGGAGAGCGTCATATGAGAAGTTGTTCTGCCATACTATCGCGCCGTTTTCGGTTACTACGAAGTTATCATATTGGCCGGAACCGTCATGAGTGCTTCCGGAAGTATCGCCGATAAATCCTATAACATCCTTGCGGGGAGCGGTTGAAGCTGTGAATTCGCTTTCGCCGTTTATTGTAAGGGGAGTTCCGTCTGCTATAAGCGAGAATTTATTTCCGCTCATATATTTGATCTCGAAATGATTCCACGTTCCCATTACGAATGTGAAGTTTTCGAATGCGCCGACTTCTGTTCCGCCATCAAGATAATAAAGCTGGTATCCTTTGATACAGAATCTCGGGCCTTCGTAAGCTGTTGTGCCGTTGTATGCCTGATACATCCAATATCCGCTTAATCCTGCTTCAAGTCCGGCATCCGGAACATAGCTCGGAATGCGGAAGTCAAATCCAAGGCTCCAGTCGTCGCCTTTGGGCTGAGTTGCGATGTTGATTCTTACGTGACCGTTCTGTCCTTCGGGCTTTGCATTATTGACAACTGTGGCATGATCGCCTTCTTCTGTCACATATCCGCTTGTGTTTACTATTGTTCTGTCAACCGGATACAATGTAACAGCTTTATTGGCATCTTCTGATTCAAAGTCTATTGAATACTTTTCAGTGCTACCTTCGGTGAGAACGAAATTGTCCCAGAATCCGAAGCCGTCATAATATCCGGCGCCGGCAAGACAGGGAGCTGTTCCAGGCTGGTCATTGGTTCCCTGATTGGACAAATCGCCTATAAAACCTATATATTTGCTGAGAGTCGTTGAGCTTGGGGTAAGCTGTGCGTTTCCGCCGAAGGTGACAGCGGCGCCGTCAACCTTAAGAGAAACCTTCGGGCCTTCGGTGTAAATAAGCTCGAAGCTGTGCCATGCGTCTGCGGTGAGAGCCAAATTGTCCGCTTCGACTTTGCCTTCGGCTACCAAATCAAAATTGAGCTTATCGCCTTTGAGATTGATTCTTCCACCTTCATATGCAGTTCCGTCATATGAAGAGTAAACGACTAAATCGTTAGGTGTAGCAACAGAGCTGTACTTGAAATCAAATTTAACAGAATAATTCCAGGAAGAAGGAGCGCTGGGCATTTCTATTCTGAAAAATCCGGAACGAGTGCGGTACATGCCGCATTGAAGGATAGTCCCGCCGGCATTCGCTTTTACTTCTTCAGCAAGAACCGCAGAAGGAATTGCGATCGCAACGGCAAGAGTAAGCGCAAGAATAATTGCAATCAGTTTTTTCATGTTTACTTCAAAACCTCCAAATTTTTTGCTTTTCATAGCGTGATCATTATATCAAGATATGGTTTAAAAGTCAATATATTTTTACCATATTGTTAATATTTTATTCTTTATTTATACTCTATCGCGTTTTTTCGATTTCTTCTAGACAAAAAATATGGCATGCGATTATCATTAAACGAGTTAATAATCGCATGCCGCGCTTTTAATAATTTATAGTTTAAAGGGTATTCAAGCGTTCAAATCCTTTAAGACCGAACGGATATATGCGATGTCGTTTTTTGCATACCATTCGCGGTCGCCGGGACGCGGAGCCTCGATGCCGATAAGACCGGTAAAACCGATTTCCATAAGCTTTTTAACGTATATGCGATGATTTATCATACCGTCGCCGAGTGACGTCGGAAGAAGTCCGCCCGTGCGGGGCAATGGCTGATAATTCTTCATATGTGTATAAAACAGCTTTTTGCCACACAGTTCAATCGCTTGTTCAAGCGGAAGCACACCGGAAAAGAAAGCGGAGTTGCCATAGTCAAGGTTTACGCCAAAATTTTCGCGGTCAATCATATTGACCAGCTTCATTGCCGATTCAGATATGTCATGAAGATAATTCATATGCGTCTCAAATGCGAATTTCACATCGTACTGCTTCGCATAATCGCTTACCAACTGACACGCCTCAGCGGCAACTTCATAATGCCATTCTTCCGCGCAGAACGATCCGTGAAGTCCGTATGAAGCATCGTTCATCGGCTTATTTGGGTCGTAAAGCGAACCGGTGAAAAAGTTCATGACTGACAGCGGCACTCTTTCGGACGCGAGATCGAGAAAAGCGCAATACTTTTCGACCTCAGCCTTGCGGGCGGCGGCATCCTTTGTCATAACATTTACTCCGCCGCCGAATAGAACACATCTGATTCCATACTGATATGTATATTTCCTGACGGAATCAAGATACTCCTTGTCGGTAGCAAAAGCCTTGCTTTGATGACGGAATTCGATCCCGTCAAAGCCCAGCTCGGCGGCTTTTCTGCACACTTGTTCGATTGTCTGCCCCTGCTCGCAATAATTGATGTGCATTATTACCGGATATGACATTATGCTTTCTCCTTTAATTTCGTATATCTTATCTTGAATTCAGCGGTTTATACCGTTAAATCTGATTACGCCTTTTTCTTCTTTGAGAAGATTATGATTGCAGCGCCGGCCGCTATAACAACAACAGCGATCACAACATATATCCAAACATTGGAGGGATTCTCTTCTGCCGGAGTTTCGCCGGTTGCGGGTGCACCGGTTGCGGTGGCTGTGCCTGTAGCCGTCGAGGTTTCGCCGGTTGCGGGTGTCACTGCAGCTTCTTCGTACTGAGCGGTAACCGTTATATCCTCGGTAACTGCTGAGAAATCCTTATCCCAGCCTGTGAATGTATATCCTTCACGAGTCGGATCCTTCGGAGCGGTTGCCGCTTTGCCGGTTTCTACATCAACTTTTTTAATTTCTGTTCCGTCATAATCTGCAAAGGTTACAATGCAAAGCTTAGCAAACTGAGCCTTTACTGTGGTATCGGCTTTTATATTTGAATAGCTTGCGTCCCAGCTTGTGAATTTATAGCCTTCTTTGGTGGGATTAGTGGGAGCAACGGCGTCATCACCTTCATATACCAGCTGTGAAGAAAGGTCGTTTCCGTCTGCGTCCTGGAACTTAACTGTATATGTTTTAACTGCGGGATCTGCAGCGGCATCCTTAGCGTCTGTATCGGAAAGGATAATCTTGTTATAACCAACTTTGCAGCTGGCTTCCTGCGGACCGCAGCAGCCGTCGCCCCATGTAAGCCATCCGTCGTATGAGGATTCAGTGCCTTTATCTTCGGTAGCTGTAAGGACAACAGTAGTAAGATTTAATTTTGTGCCTGCTAAAGCATCGCCGGAGAAGATATCCTTCCATGCGAAAGCGATTTCATATGATGTAAACGATCCGTCATTCTTTATATCGAGCTTTGAATTATCAAACTTACCGCTCCATAAATATTTGCCTACTTTACCATCGTTACCTAGACCAAAGCACATATTGCATGCATTAAAATCCATTTGAAGCGCATCGCCGTCCCAGATACTTTCAGAGGCGGTGTTTTTATTGAAGTGGGTTTTGTCAGCAGTTTTTACTGCCATATAGAAGTAATCTTTGTCCCAACGGAGCCATATATCATAAGACTGGTCAGGATTTGCCTTATCTGCCGTTAACGCACCGGCTTCATCGGTTCTCATTGAGAAAACGCTGGGAAGTGTTCCGTCGTCTTTGACGGTTCTGGTGGGTTTGCCCCATTCGGTTTCGGAAATAACTCCGTCAATCGTCGGCGCGGTCGCGAATTTACGGGCGAATGCGGCGTCCGGCATTCTTACGACATCAGCCGAAACAGCGAACGGAACCATCACCGCGATCATAAGTGCGGCAATGATAATGCTAAAAACTCTTTTCATTTTTTTCTCCTCGCAGTTAATAAATTATTTTATTTATCCGCTTCCTGTTGAATCAGCAGGGTTTCGCGGGAAACGGCAATAGTATGGACCGTGTCAATCTGAGCCGGCTTTCCGGCAAGCTCATCAAGGAACACGGCAAGGCAATTTCCGGTGTCCACATCGGGTGTTTTCACGGTTTCGAATCCGCCCGTTCCGTTGAGCGCGACGCGGAAATCCTTTTCACCGTAACAGAATTCCATGACGCCCTTTGTTCCCCACACGGTAAATCTCCAATAGGTGGGCAGCGAATAGCCGCAGGAATCGGGGGCCGCATAGCTCACGTCTGCCATCAGACCCGCGCCGTTTGAAAGTTCGGCCATGTACTGACCGCAGTCTTTAAAATCGGGGGCTTCCTTGGCAAAGCCATTCCAGCATCTGGCGCCGATAACGCGTTTGAAACCCAGCCCGGTCAGATATTCGACGAGATCAATGCCGTGAATGGCGATATCGTTGATTGTTCCGCCATGCTTGCCTTTTTCAAAATACCAGCCGGCGCGGCTGCCCCACAGTAGGGGATGCTGTCCGCCGAAGCTGATTGAATTTATTTCGCCGAGTTTGCCTTCGGCGATAAATTTCTTTATCGGCTGCACCCACTGATGATATCTTACATCAAGCATACAACCGACCTTTAAGCCCGTTTTTTTGACAAGAGCCTCGATCTGGTCAAGCTCGTCAAGCGATGTACACAGAGGCTTGTCGGAATATACGTTCTTTCCGGCCTTGAGAGCGGCGATCGCCCTGGAGCCGCGTATCCCGAAATAATCGCCTATGGCTATTATATCAATATCCTTTTCGGCAAGCATAGCCTCGTATGAATCGTGTGTAAATACAACTCCCTTTGCCTCGGCGGCGGCTCTTGCCTCCGCGTTTTCTTCAAACGCGGCGATAATTTTAACATCGGGATTGGCTTTTGCCAAAGCATACAGCGCAAATATATGTACGTGGCGAAAACCGCAAAAAGCAATATTAGTCATGAATAACTCCTTCATAAACTTCGCGCAGATTATATCACATATCAGAGACAAAATCAACTGGAAAAAATATTAAGTGTGCGAATCTGTATATTTTTTGATAGTCTTTCCGAAATAGACAAGTAAGCCGAGAAAAATAAACGAATAATAGGTCAATACCCTCCATACCAGCATAGCCCAGAAAATATATCCTTTAGTGAGGGATGAAAACATAATGTAAAATGATCCCTCGGCGGCGCCGCAGTTTCCTGGCGTCGGAATGAAGGTGATCGCGGCATATATGAAAGCGGAAGCCGAAAAAGCATCGAATAACGCAACCTGCCCGCCGAAAGCGATGATAACAAAATACGGGACAGAAAGAATGGCAATATGATAAAGGATGTCGCACGCGAGCACTCCGACCCATACGCTTCTTTTTGACAGCAAATATCTTATGCCTTCTCTGTATTCTCTCAGAGTTGATATCGCGGTTTCTCGCGAATGTTCCTCGTTCTTTACAATTCTCAGCTTCTTGCAGAATTTGATAATGGAACCGACCGCTCTTTCTGTAAACGACGGCGCCAAAGTGAATAAAAGGATCACGCACGGAATAAAGAGGTATAGTAAAATTCCGAAATATGCGGCAATTTTCACTGCCACGCTGTCAATTACCGAATTTTTAAATATAAATGCAAGAACGGCGACAATGGCAAAAGCAGCCTGCATGGACATAAAGCCCGCGGTCGGCATTGCGGCGCTCGCACCGGTCGGTACTCCGCTTTTCTTTAAATAAAATATTTGAAATGGCTGTCCGCCTATGCCGGACGGCGTGAGATTGTCATAATATTTTCCAAGCACAGCCACCTCATATGACGTTTTGATTGAAAAAGAGCCGGTAAGCTTTTTCATCATCAGCACATATTTTGCAGTCTGCGCGGCGATCGAAACGACAATACATCCGATCGCTATGAGAATAAAAAACACGTTGATTCTGATTTTTGAAAAAGCTTCAGCGCTTACTTTTTCGCCCGTAAACTCATTCGATGCCGTATAGCAAATAACAATTGCGTTGATAACGGCAAAAACAATGATGCTTATATTGCGGGTCCTTTTATTCTGCTTCGGAGGATTGTCCGCGTTTGTTTCCGAATTTGAATTTTTATCGGTATCTATATTTATGTAAGAATTTTTAATATTTTTATTTTTTTCAGTTTCAGCCGCCGGATTTTCTGTTTCTTTATCCGGACATATAATGTCTAAAGACGCGGCTTTTGTTTTTAAACTCTTATCCGGATCGGTCATGCAATTTACTCCTTTTCAAATGCTTCAAAGATCAAATATACCATGTTTTATTTCACATATTAACGCAGTAAAGCTTATTTAATAGCCGTTTTATAATTTTCGAGTCAATAAACATCAAACAATCATATTTCATTGCCGTTCTAATTAATACCAGACCGCTTTCTTATGAAATGCTCCTTCTCCATGTAAATGCAGAAAAGTGAGCGTATTATATGAATATCAACCAAAATTATTCTATGTCTGACGGGTCGAAGACATACCGCGAAATAAAAGGATATAGTCAGATAAAAATCCGCGGTAACCGTTTAATAATCATCAAGCGGTCAAAGTTGATTATATCACTTATAATAAAAAAAGTCAATGTCCCGATAAACCGCGGGGGTGAAGTAAAAATTGCAAGTTTAATTGTCGTAAAAATTGCAAGTAAAAATCGAAAATTAAATAATCCTCGTTTATACGTGATGAAGCCCATATACCAGAGCCTTTTCTCTCTTTCAACGGTAATTATTTAAATACCGAGTTAATCCTTTCTTAAATCATCATGACAGTGCCGGCGACAATCAGACACAGCCCGAAAAACGCTCTTGCGGAAAGCTTTTCTTTAAGGAATATATAGGCAAAAGCAACAGTAGGAATAATACTCAGCTTATCTATAGGCGTAACTATGCAGGCTTCTCCTGTCCGCAGAGCGCGGTAATAACAGAGCCATGTCGCTCCGGTTGTAATCCCGGAAAGGCAGATAAAAAACATGCTCCGCCTGTCAACAGATCGTACAAGTGATTGCTTTTTCTGCCCGAATACAATCAGCCACGCGATAATAAACACGACAACGGTTCTTATGGCAGTCGCGAGATCAGATTCTATTCCCGATACGCCAATTTTGCCGAAAATTGCATTCAACGCTCCGAATGCTGCGGATAAAACCGCGTATATGATCCATCGGCGATCATGATTTTTATAATCGTATTTCTTTTTCAATATCATAAGAAGCGTTCCGGCTGTCATCAGCGCGGTACCGATTCCTTTAAAAAGCGTTACGCTTTCTTTTAAAATTATAAACGCCAGAAGAACTGTCAAAACATTGCTTGATCGCTCAACCGGCGTTACCGCGCTTATATCTCCGAGTTTCAGAGCCTTGAAATAGCAGAGCCATGAAATACCTGTCGCCGTCCCCGAAAGCACGAGGAAAAGATAAGTCCGGGTTCCGGCAGAAGCAAACGCCTCATAATTTACAGATCCGGCGATAAAGGCCGCAAGCCATGAAATCACAAGCACAATGCCCGTTCTTATCGAAGTCGCAACGTCGGAATCAGCGTTTTTAATGCCAACCTTGGCGAGTATTGCCGTAATTCCGGCAAAAAGCGCGGATAAAAGCGCGAAAATAAGCCACATTTAAAATCTGCCCTCTTAAAATAAAATCAAATAATCCCGGTTGCTTCTTTCTTTTGCATGGACATAAGCTTTTTATAGCTTGCCCTGATCAACCGGTATTTATTATTAACTCGGCATTTAAATAATTACCGCTTAAAGAGATAAAAGACTCTGGTATATGGGCTTTTCTCTCTTATAAAACACGACTTATTTAAATGCCGTTTTAATAACTCGGTTCTATCATCTTGAAAAAACAACCTGTTCTTATAAGCTTAGCCGTAGGAAAATTTTCCTACGGCTAATTGAGTATTGTTTTTTATTCCATCAGTGCTTTTGCACGTTCGACCGCCGTTTTATAACGATCTTCGTTTCTCACGCCGTTGAACCACTCCCAACCATGTGACGCTGTCATGCCATAATATGCAAGGCTTTTGCCGCAGTCAAGAACCGAGGCATAATCAGACAGTGGCTCTCGTTTGCCGTCCGGCAGCTCAAGAAGTTCCTTGCCTTTTACGATACGTACACCGCCGTAAATCAAAGGATCGCCTACATCTAAAAGCTCACCGTCTGGTATCTCAGACCATTCCGGCATCAATTCAAGTGAGCGGTCAAGATACTCGTAACCCTCGTCGTTTTTGCCCATCCCGAACAAGGCACAGGCGGTGCGAAAGCAAGTGGAAGAATACAGGCCGAGCCATGCAGACGGTACTTTTCCGTCTCCCATGCTCTCCAATATTTTCATACGATACTTATTCCACGCTACCGCCTTATCAGGCGCCGCCCAATAACGGCTGGGACGACCAAGAAAATGCATAAGTATATTAAAATTGTTCACGGCATGGCGCAGACGGCTTTCGTCGTGTTTGTCGGCCTCCCATAGCTGATCTTCTATGACCTCGCCGTAAATGGAAGCGTATTGCGTGATCTTCTCCGGCTTTTTACGGACGCCGCAGCGATCTTCAAAAACCACAATATATCCGTCATCATCCGACACATACGTATATACTGTGCTTCCTATATATCCATCAGTCAGGTCAAGCGCATCATAACGACGCATCATTCCGTCGCAAAACGGCATATATCCGTCACCGGTGCCTTCAAACGCAGTCAACTCATAAACGGCGGCAAGCGTGTCGCTGCAGTAATAGTTGACGGTACGGACAATACCGACACCGCGCGCGAAATAATACTCTTTTTTACCTCCGCGATATGCAAGTCCTTCGTCAAGCCCGGTGATATCGAGAGACAGCTTCATGCAGTTTTCAAAAGAACCTGCTTTTGTTGTAACCGTTCCGCATGCTTCGCACCGTGTTTCCGTTCGGATTGGCATTGAATCCCAACGCAGATATTTTTCAGTCGTACTTACACCCGGTTTCCATTCATTTGACCATATGTGATTGGCCGCATCCTGTAAAATACCGTAGATATCGTTATACAGAAGCGGTTGGTCAGCTCCGCCATCGGTATTTTTCAGTTCAAATGACCAACGGAAGTTATCGTAATAACGAATAATTCCTTCCTGATTTTTTGCGACACAACGCTTGAAAAAGTTCCAATGTCCTGTTTCCGTATAGTTGGGATTAAACTTAATATCTGTGGCAAGAATACGCTGTGCGACCGAACAAGCGGCGTTGGTATGCGCTTTTTGAAGTGGCGTTTTCGCCAGTACCTTCGCTCTTTCCATGGGGAAAGACACATCACAGACTTTGTCTTCGTCCCAATAATCGTTGCGGATCTGCTCAATCATATCAATCCAGCAATTCTCGTCATATCTCAGCCGGTGAATATCCCAGTTACCGGAAAGAATCGCCTTTTTTCCGTCAGCAAAGCAGATAGTATACCGACAGGTATGCTCCTTGACAGACGGATCATAAAGAGCTTCATATTCCCAGGTATTGCCATTGGCACAGGGGAGTAATCCTTTTCCGCGGATATTGCAGGATTTCAACAGTCGTATTTCGGTAATACCGTCACATTTCCGTTCCTGTTTTACAATACCGGTTCCGTCCTTATAATAAGTTTTATAGGCTTCGTTATCGTGCTTTGTCACCCAAAGCTGACAGCCGTCAAACAGTCCCGCCGGGGTCTCAACAATCTCATCGGATGAAGCATATGTCAGTAACGACCCGTCGGAGCCGATATGTGTTTCACCGACAGACAGCTCGCAGATAAACTGACCGTCACAGAAGGAGGCGTTGCGGAAAATCATGTCGGCATCCATGTCGGTTGCCCAAAGAGATCCCGTGCTGTCCCAGTCAAAGCTCCAGTGTCTGATTTTACCGCCGCCGATCCGAAGCTCTTCGCCAATAGCCCTCATAATGTAATTATCTTTGGCTATTTCCTTATAGCTCTCCGCACATTTCTTTTCCGCCGTGAGTTTCGCGAGGGGTTTTGCGTAATCTGCATCGGAGGGCTTAAAAATGCTCAACGCTTTCTCATAAGCGGCAAATCCCTCATCCGGCTTGTTTTCCTTGAAATACGCGTCTCCAAGCCAGTACCATTCGGAAGCTAAAGCAAGCCGAAAGCCGGCGTTTTCAAGCTTTGGAATCTGCTTGTCGCGGATAAATTCGATTTTCGAATTCCCCCATACTTTACTGTCCTCACGGGCGGAAATAAATTTCATTACTTCATCATTTTTACCAAGCTCAGCGGCTTCCTTGATACGGGAAAACAAAGCGTCGTTTTTATCTCCCGTAAGCCACCACCAGCCGAGCATAAGCACATCGGCAAGAGCGTGGTATTTGTCCTTTGATTCCGGAAGTTTTTCAACGTCTGTAAGTACATCGTTATAGACCGTTTCAAATCCGTTTTTGCTGTTTTGAAATTGCCAGTTTTTAAGCTCTTCAACCTTTTTCATGACTCGTTCCGTCATTGTATCGTTGATATCTTCGTTCATTGCGCACATTTCCTTTCTAATCTTTTTTCTGCCGTCATAAAGCTGAGACTTCACTGTGCCAGTCGAGATCGACATTTTTGCGGCAATCTCCACGATGGAAAGTCCGTCAAAGTAATGCAGATGAATGATCTCTCTGACTTTTTCCGGCAGTCTGCCAATGCTTTCATGAAGCTGTTCTTTTTCTTCTTTGGATGCGTACCATTGATCAGGAGAGCCATAATCCGTTTCGTCAAAGAGGCAGTTTTCCAGCTCATCAAGGCAGACATAGCTGCGATACCGCACAAGCATATTTTTTGCGCAATTTTTCGCAATACGGCAAACCCAAAAGCGAAATTTTTCCGGTTCACGGAGCAGATTTAGCTTCATCCATGCTGCAACAAAAGCATCTTGGGCAGCATCTTCCGCCATAAACTGATTATGTGTAACCGCGACAGCCGCAGAAATCACCGACTTCTGATAGCGAATTACAAGAACCTCATATGCCGTTTGCTCTCCAGCCAAGGTCAGCATAACCAGTGACTCGTCATCCAAATCAGAATATTTCATAAGCAATACGCATCCTCCTTTCGGATATTATTAAAACATCAATTAAATAAGTCTTGTTTTTTAGCGGTAATTATTTAATTACCGAGTTGATAATGATTCCGGAATCTTTTTCAGCGCTGTAAATAAGACACAAATAAAAATGAAAAGGTTGGGAAGGTTGAAAATAATTTAAAGCAGGAGGCTGCAGCAAAACGAAAATTTTTGCTGCAGCCTCTTTTTACTCATTTTGCGTCGTTGTAGATCTGTCTTATTATTTCATCTATTTCCGTTTCTTCTATAGATAAATCCTTAACCGGATATTTGGCGGAAATATCGCTGATCAGCTGAGACGCGGAAATCTCGCCTTTATGAAATCTTAAATAAATTCTTCGCCCTTCATTTTTTACAAACTCCGCTTTCGGATGACAAATTTCGGTTTCATCTCCATCAAGCTCAACAATCAACTGACGATATTTTGCGGTTTTTTCAAACAAATCATTCAGCGGACAATCTGATATTATTTGTCCGTGATTGATAATTATAACCCGCTCGCACAGCGCCTGTATGTCATCCAGATCATGAGTGGTCAGAATTATCGTGGTCTGATATTTTTCATTGATTTCTTTAATAAATTGCCGAATTGAGTATTTGACTTCCACATCCAATCCTATAGTCGGTTCATCCAGAAAAAGAATTTCCGGATTATGCAGCATAGAGGCGGCAAGATCCCCTCTCATACGCTGCCCTAAGCTTAATTGTCTTACCGGCGTATTGATAAATTCATTTATCCCTAAAATTCTGTCTAATTCCGACAGTTGGCTTTCATATTGCTCTTTCGGAACCTGATAAATTCTGCGCAGCAATTCAAAAGATTCTCCCAAACGCAAATCCCAATAAAGTTGAGATCGCTGTCCGAACACGACTCCCAATCGGTTTACGATCTTTTGCCGGTCTTTTTGCGGAGACAATCCGTAAATAGTAACCTCTCCGTCAGTAGGATGCAAAATTCCGCACATTATTTTGATGGTTGTGCTTTTTCCCGCGCCGTTTGGACCTATATAGCCGACTATTTCTCCTTTTTTAATTTCAAAGTTTATATGATCTACCGCTTTTTTAATCGATTTTTTCGCGAAGAATAAATTTTTAAAGGCGCCCTTTATACCGCTGCTTTTTTCGGTTTGTATAAATTCTTTTGATAAATTAGTTGCTTTAATCAATACTTCAGACATAGCAAGCTCCTATCTATAATTATGATCCTGAACTCTCATAGCTTTTGATTCCGCAATGGTAAATAACGATACTAATTATGTAAGTCATGATACCAATGAAAAGCGTCCATAAACACAGGCTTCCGGGAATGTGAAAGGTTGTTTCTATATTTAAAAATTCGCTGGCCGGATAAAAACAGATAAACCCGACCGGAATCAAAAAGGTCAGAACCGATTGCAATATAACGGGATAAATGCTTATAGGATATTTGTTGGAATAATCGAATATTTGCAGCGAAACATCAATCAACTTGTTTGTTCTTTTTACCCAGAATGACAAAGAGCCTATTATTGTATAGATTCCTCCCCTTAAAAGAGTCGCTCCTACAATAACAAGAATGAGCCTGATGATATTAATAAAAGAGCAGGAAAAACCGATCGAAATACAGCCGTATATGAAAATAATAATTCCGGGTATCATATCCGTAAAGCCGATAAAATTAATATTGCTGAAGCTGTATTGAAAGAAAGTGCTCAGTGGACGCGTAAGCAATCGGTCAAATTCACCTTCGGTAACTGAATAATCCATATACCACATTTGGACAAACAGCACTACCGACAGGCCATGGCTTATGATGCCAAGGCCATACATAAAGACAACCTGATTGAAGGTCCAGCCGCCAAGAGGCTGAAAATTTGATGTGATAACATTAAGAGTGATGACGCCAAAGGCAAACTGCAGCGCATTGGAAAACACCCATCCGATCAGATAAGCGGGATACTCCAGGCTGGATTGAATATTATATTTTGAATAAACCAGCATCATTTCAAAATACCGCTTTAATTTTTTAATCATCAAATCATCCCCCCTGCACCAATATGTTCTTCTCCACCTTGTTTTTCAGAAATGAAAACAATAGCAGAAAAGCGAAAATCCAAATTACCTGGATCAGCATGCCGTACAAAGCCTGCGTCAATGAAATTTTCCCTATGTAAATACTCAATGGATGCTGATAGGTATAAATAAAAGGCAGAAATTTTAATACAGACTGAATTTGCTGAGGATATAACCATACCGGAATAAACGAGCCGGATAAAATCAGAATAATATAATCTTTTATCGATCCTAAAGGACCGATATCGATAAACCAAAAATACAGCAGTCCGAACATTGCGGACATAAGCCACAGAATACCATAGCTGAAGCACGCGCTGATTAAAAACAACAGGAAGTTAAGCGGCGAGGCGGGCAATGGTTTTACTATAAACAGAGCCGACACAGCCAAAACCGGGATAACTGTCTGAAGAAAAGCGGTAACCGAATTTCCCAGGTCTTCACAGAAATACATTTTAAATATTTCAATCGGCTTTATATAGTCGACGGCTATGTTGCCCTTTCGCACACGGCTTCTGATATTTCCTTCCACTGACATACTGAACAAAGAAGATAAGATAATGGAAAACACCGAGTAAACGATCATCTGATTTTCGTTTACAGCGGAAACGGTATTTAAATTATGATAGGCGGCCTTCCAAAAAAACACAGACGCGCATAAAAGCAGCAATTTTGAAATAAGGCTGAATAATACCTCGTATCTGTAATTCAAGGCAAGCAATATTTTGATCTTGATCATATATAAATAAGGATGATACATACTGCTCCTGTTTTATAAATTTTTTTCTGCTGAAAGCACTATAATTCGACAGAATAAGCGGATTTTCTAAATTTGCATATATGAGATTTATTAAAACTGCATTTAAATAAGTCGTGTTTTGTAAGAGAGAAAAGCCCATATACCAGAGTCTTTTCTCTCTTTAAGCGGTAATTATTTAAACGCCGAGTTAATAATCTGTATTGTATTATATTTTATAAAATAAGTCAATACACATAATCCCAATTTAATGATTTTTTGGTAATTACAAAAAAATGATTTATAGAATAAGGCTATTTGCATTCACAAAACCATATGTAAAGGAACGCAAGGCTTTTGCATAAATAAAAGCCTCGCGTCGATAAATGTTATTCTGTTTTATTTTTCTGCAGACCCTACACCAGTCTGCCGTCGCTGATATGAAAATGCTGCTTGCAGTAATTATCGATTTTGTCGTCATGGGTGACGATTTTAACCATAATGATGATGGCTATATCCTTTATAAAACAACTCTTTCTACGCAAGGATTGCTTCGTAATTCTTCTATTTGTTCAGACAATGAACTCCTTCAGCTGTACATCACCGCCGCTGTCAGATACGCCGAGAGCTATCAGCATCTCGCAGAAAACTACTACACCGAACATCAGATGCCGCCAACAACAGAACAAGCCGTCATCATGCTGTCTTCCCACGTCTATGAATCCAGGGACGGCAGCACGGGTAGCTTTTTTGCCGACAACGTGCAGGCTGGACAGCAGGTATGGAATACGGTCGATATGTTGTTAAGGATGGGGAGAGAGTATCTGTTTTAAAGTATAAATTATTAATGTTTATCCTGCATAGTTTGTCAGTAATTCCAAGCATTCTTTGAAGGTTGGTTCATCTTCCATGCCTAAATAATAACCGTTTTCAACATATCCATGCAAAAAGACATAAGCACTGCTTTTCCCTGTATAATTATCTTGTTTACATAATGTGTCTTTTTTAATCGTTGAACTCCGCTGAGTAAGATTAAAATTATATTGTAATTTCTCGGCATCTATATATGGCATATTCTTTACTGCGAGTTCAAAGTGTTTTATTGCTTCGGATTTATTATCTTCTTCAAGTAATTTTCTTGCCAGACGCTGATGTAAAAACATATAAACCCAGCATGATTTCTTTTCGTTTTCACCGATATTTTTGTCAATGGCCGCGTAAACAGCATCCCAAATAGAAATATCACGAATGCATTCCTCAGAGCTATATTCAAAAAGCGGTTTTATTTTTTCATCAGGATATGCAATACCATTTAGGAAACACGAGTTTAGCATGTTTATAATAATCGGCAGTACAGACAGTGAGAAATCTATTTTTGATTTTCCTTTTAAAACCATTTGACAAATAAATTCGCGTCCCATTACGATCGAAGGCATTGTAAGAGCAACATGTAATGCTTCATCAAAATTTTCTTTTTTATTCAGAGACATAATAAGAATATTCTTTGCGCACAATCTGAGAATATCATTTGCATCACTACCACCTGTGCAATCTCTCAATACTCTTTTACATAAAGCAATAGCTTCGTAAATAGTCGGATTGTCCTCTGCTGAGTTAAACATAGTTAAATTTGACGCAAGCATAACAGCCAGTGCATAATTTTGCGGATATAATGCGATCGCCCGACGAGCTTCTACAAGTGCTTCATCAAAACGACCTTCAACTTCAAGTTTATTGATATTCATTATTATATCATCTTGCTCTTTTTGTGAAGCATTATACCCGAGAAGCTCGTCTATTGTAATATTGAAGAATGATGCTATTGATGGTAGTATTTCAATGTCCGGATAACAGTTCTCTGATTCCCAACGAGAAATCGCCTGCGCAGTTACACCAAGATATTCGGCGAGCTTATCTTGTGTAATATCATTTTTTTTGCGGAGAAGTTTCAGCTTTTCACCAATTTTTATAGTCATTTCGTCACGTTCTTTCATATGATTCAGGCCTGTTAATATATTATATTAACAATAATGGAATAAATCAATTATAAATCGGTTGTTTTTTTATCAACAATTGATTAATTATAAAAAGGATGATATATTATGAGCTTTGGAAAAATTAACAAACACATCGAGATAATTTCTACCACCCTGATCAAGGATAGCGAAGACTTCGTTACTCGAGGTGATACTGTACTTTCTAGAGATAAAGCTTATAAGGAAAACAAGAATAGAAGCGGACGTTGTGCTAACCGAGCAGCGTTTTCTTCAGTTAATGTTATGTTCCGATTTCGGTACATTCCGGATGTTGTTGTAACATCAGCAGAACAGATTGTATGCGATGGCAAGAAATATAAAATACTCAGCGTCGAGAATTCCTGTAGTTGAGATATGTATTATTGTTATCCTTTCCGTCGGAAATGGAGATTGTAGCATTTTCGACGGCAACCTGTTAACTGACACTGCGACATTTTATATTCAGTTTCTTGCCAGGCTTCTTTTCAAAGAAGCCGCGTATACCTTTTCGATAACAAAAGCGCCGCAAATCTGCGGCGCCTGTTTTTGCTTTATTCTGTTGTTACGCTTCTACGCTGCCGCTTCCTTCGGCGGTGCCGTCAAAGGCTTCCGTTGCCGGAGCGTTTTCCGCATTCTCCGCTTCGGCGGAAAGAGCATCCGCTTTATCGAGGAGAGCGCGCATTGAAAGGCTGACTTTTTTCTTTTCCTGGTTTATATCCGTTATTTCGACTTGAACCTCGTCGCCTGACGCAAGAACCTCGGAGGGCTTTGCGATGCGTTTACGGGTAATCTGCGAAATGTGGATGAGTCCGTCAACGCCGGGAACTATCTCGGCAAACGCGCCGAAATCGGCAAGACTCACGATTTTAACCGTGCAAACGTCGCCTATTTTATATTTCTCGTTGAAAATGACCCAAGGATTGGTATCTTCTGTCTTATAACCGAGTGAAATTTTCTTTGTCTCTTTGTTTACGGCTTTGACGAATACGGTAATCGTATCGCCTTCCTTTAATACTTCGCTCGGGTGCTTTATGCGTTTCCAGCTAAGCTCGGAAATATGTACCATTCCGTCAACTCCGCCGAGATCAACAAAAGCGCCGTAAGTCGTAAGAGTTTTCACAACGCCGGTATAAACCTTACCGACCTCGATATCTTCCCAGAACTTGACCGCAGCGGCCTTCTTTTCTTCTCTCTGGACTGCGCGAATCGAGCCGAGAAGCTTATGCTTGGACGGATCAACCTCGAGAATTTTGAATTTGACCTCATCGCCAACAATGCTGGAAAGTTCGGCTGTTTTAGGAAGTCCGGTGAGAGAAGCGGGGATGAATATCTGCTGACCTTGACTGTTGACGAGCACTCCTCCGCGGACGGCCTCTTTGACCTTCCCGGTGAATACATCGCCTGATTCCTGTCCTTCCGAAAGCTTGTGCCATGAAAGACGTGAATCAATACGTTTTTTGGAAACCATAACGGTGCCGTCCGCATCGCTGAATTTCTGAAGTAATACGGTTATTTTGTCACCGACTTTAAACATTTGGTGAAGGTCGGCCGAGTTGTCATCGGTTATTTCGTCTATCGGCAGAATCCCGGTGTGCTTTACGCCCAGATCGAGATGCAATTCGTTCGGCAAAATGCTCGTTATAACGCCCTCTACCTCTTCCCCTGTATTTAAAGTTTTGAATGACTGATCGAGCATTTCCGCAAAGCTCATGTTGTCGTCAAGTATCTTGTCCGACATATGTTTCGCAACCTCCCTGATTATTCTGTCCGGAGTAGACGCCCCGGCGGTGATGCCTATCGTAATATTTGAACCGATAAGTTCCGGGGGGATATCCCGGAAATTGCTGATTCTCTTCGCAGGACAATATTCCTTCGCGATAGAAACCAGCTTTTCGGTGTTCGAACTATTTTCGCCGCCAATTACAAGCATATAGTCGGAATTGGCCGCAATCCTGCGGCAATCCGACTGTCTTTCTTCCGTCACTTTGCATATTGTATCAAAAATAAATAGATTTGTATATAGCTTTTTAGCGATTTTCAAACTTTTTTTATAAATATTTACATTCTGAGTCGTTTGAGCAAGCATTATGGCGGGCAGATCACGATCCTCCGGAAAATATGATTCTTCCAGTTTTTCAGGCGTCGGAGCGATAATTACCTTTGCTCCGGCGGCAAAGCTGACTATTCCTTGTACCTCCGGATGAAACGCGTCGCCGGAAACGATCAGAAGCTTTGCTCCGCGCGCGAGCTCGTCGCGGACAATCAAGTGGATTTTTTTTACATACGGGCATGTCGTGTCAATATATGCGATACCAGAAAATTCAAGTTTTTGTATAAGAGAAAACGGAACTCCGTGAGAACGCAGAACTACCTCGTCCAGCTCCGGTATTAGCGATGGGATATCTTCTTCGCTTATGACACGCGCGCCCTTTGCCTCAAGCTCAGCAATATAATCGTCATTATGAATCAGCTTGCCCAGTAAATTCACGCGCTTGCCGCCGCTTTCGCAAAGCGCGCGTTCGGTCATTGCGGCGGCGCGCCTGACACCAAAGCAAAAGCCCGCGTGTTTTGATATGATAATACTCATACGCGTATCCGTCTTTCTTTAAATTAACATGGATTTCCTGTATTTTGTACCATGAGCTTTCTTGTGCAAGCCCTCGCGATTCTGAAAATAACTCATGCATCGTAAGATTATTATTAATCAGCAAATTATAAACGTGAGAAAGTAAAGTGCTCATATACCATAGCCTTTCTCTCTTTGAGTGGTAATTATTTTATGCGAGTTAATAATAAGCGCGATCATTCCGAGAAAACGGCCGACGATTGCGCGGATTCAATTTCGTCCATTATCTGCGCAAGTATTCTTTCGCTCACTTCTTCGTTTGTTTCCTTTATTCCCTCTATTCCCTCGGATATCTCGGCAAAAACCGGTTTGCCGAAGGAAACAAAGGATTTTCTGAATAATATGCTGCGAAAACCCCGAGTATATATTCCCGTCGGAATAACGGGAGCTTTTGTTATATTGGCAAGAAAGCCTATTCCGTATTTTAACTGACTTTTTTCGGGCTTTTTACCGCGGTAACGTTTTCCCTGCGGAAATATAACAATCACATTTTCTTCCCTCAGCGCTTTGATAGCGGCGCGAAGAGCGGCGGAGTCTTTTCCGTCGCGGTTAATCGGTATAGCGCCGATTTTTTTCATAATGTTCCCGATGAACGGCGTTTTAAAAAGCTCCGCTTTTGCTAAAAAAGTCAACCGACGTGACATATGCGCCGCCACCAGAAACGGATCGATAAACGAAAAATGATTCGGAGCTATTATCACCGCGCCGTTCTGCGGTATGTTTTCCGTTCCCTTTGCTCTGGATCGGAACAAAAAATGAATTATAGGAGCCAGAAAACTCCTTATCTTATCATAATAACTGTTCATTGATCTGCCATTTCGTTATTAAAGCGTTTATTTATTAATACGAGCTACGCATTGCGGCGGATTCCCCCGCTTTTTTACCCGTTGAAAACGCTATCTGAAGATTATATCCGCCCGTATACGCGTCGCAGTTTATTATTTCGCCGCAGAAAAACAAGCGTGGACATATCAGAGATTCCATTGTCTTGGGATTTATTTCTTCCGTGGGGATTCCGCCTGAGGTAATAATAGCCTCGTCGATAGGACGCGTCCCCATGACAGTCAAGGTGAAATCCTTTAACAGTGAGACAAACCGCGCCCTTTCTTCTTTTGTTATCTCGTTTACCCGTTTTTCAGGCGATATTCCGGATAAGGCAACGATTACGGGGATAAGCTTTGCGGGAAGAAGACGGGCAAGCGAATTCGAAAATTCACGGTTTTTATTCTCCGAAAAATCATTGAGCACGCGTCTGTCAAGCGTTTCGCGGTCGAGCGCAGGCTTTAAATCTATCGAAAGCCGGCAGCTTTCACCTCGCTTTAAAATTCCTAACTTCGCGGATGCGCTTAGTATCACCGGACCGCTCACTCCGAAATGAGCGAAAAGCATTTCTCCAAAATCCTCATACAGACATTTGCCGCCGTTATCGTAAAACCTGACCGCCACATTTTTAAGCGAAAGCCCCATAAGCTCCCTGCATACAGCTCCCGCGCATTCAAGCGGCACAAGCGACGGATAAAGCGGTGTCACCGTATGCCCCAGCGCTTTCGCGAAATCATATCCGTCTCCGGTGGAGCCGGTTTTCGGATAGCTTAGCCCGCCGGTCGCAATGATGACTGCGCCGAATGATCTTTCCGTTCCCGCTGTACGCACCAAAAAGCCATTGTCCGTATGTGAAACAGATATTACCCGGGCATTTATTTTTTCAATCAGTCCCGTTGACATCATCTCCCTGACAAGCGCGTCGCGTATATCCTTCGCGCTGTCCGAAACCGGAAAAACTCTTCCGCCACGTTCGGTTTTCAGCTTTACTCCGGCTGATTCAAAAAAAGCGATCGTATCAGAGGGACTGAATGCAGATATAGCCGAATATAAAAAACGGCCGCCGGACGGAATGTTTTCTATAACATCGCGCACATTGCTGTCGTTTGTTACATTGCATCTTCCCTTTCCGGTAATCAAAAGCTTTCTGCCAGGTTCGCTGTTCCGTTCATAAATAACGGCAGAAACTCCCTGCCGCGCGCAAAATACCGCGGCGGTCATTCCGGAAGCCCCGGCTCCTATCACACATACGCGCGCCGTATCATTCGTTTGTTTTATCATAAACCTCATGAGCCTCCCATATAGACTCTAGCTCTCCGTAGATTTTACTGACACTGTCCTTTTTCTTTCTCCCGATCGCAATGATCAACGCGTTGAGCAGGCTGAACGGCGCCGTAAGACTGTCGGCAAAGGAGACCATTTCACTCTGGGCGCACAGACACACATCTGACATCGGAGCAAGAGGCGATTCCATCCCGTCGGTAAGTGATATTATACGCGCGCCCTTTTTACTCGCATACTCGACAGCGCGTATTATACGTTTTGAATAACGCGGAAAGCTTATGGCGAACACGACATCACCTTCCGAAGCGTGAATGAGCTGTTCCAGCAGTTCGACTCCGCTAATCGCTGTGATTTGCCGGACATTTTCGCAAATATGATTCAAATAATAGCCGAGGAACATAGCCAGGGCCGACGAGCTGCGCACTCCGATTATGTATATGCTTCTCGCGGAGCAAATTGCATCGACTGCCGCATCGAAGGCGGCGCGGTCAATGTTCTCAATTGTTCTTTTGATCTTATCTATATCCGAGGACAAAACACTGTCAAGTATGCTGACATTGCCTATTCTCTCGTCCGACAAGGCAATTCTTTGAATTGAAGTGAGCTTGCGGTTGGCGATCTCTTTTAAATATACCGAGAACTCCGGATATCCGTCAAACCCGAGCTCGTCGGCAAATCTCACTACTGTAGACTCGGAAACGCCTACGGTAGCAGCAAGCTTCGCGGCGGTCATATATGCCGCCTTATCGTAATTCTCTGTTATATAATCCGAGAGGCGACGCTGTGATTTTGACAGCTTCACGCTTTCATTTTGCAGGCGGCTTAAAAAATCTCGCATACATCTTTCACCGTGTTTAAAACATTAATAATATATCAGTTTATTTTAATGCCGCACGCTTATAAAATCAAGTGTGTTTTAACTAAAAACAGCTGAATTTGTTAAATTTTCAATTACTATGGAAAATGCAAGGCATATTTGATATAATAAAAAAGCTGTAAGTAAAAATCAGATAGCTGAAAGTTCTAAAATTTTTAAAAACGCCAATATTTAAAGGATCATATAATGAAGACCCAAACCGTAAAAAATGCCTCGGGAATCCGCAAGACATCCTCCCTGGACAGACGTCGTGAAAACAGACGCCGTGAAAACAGACGGCGCTTTTTCTCACGTCTTCCCGCGTATATATTGATTTTTGCGTTTTTTTACGCAATAATTTCGGTTTCATATCTTGCTGTTATCGGCATAAAGCTGCTCCCGGGTCATTCGGCAAAACCCAAAGAAACAATCGTCAAAATTGAAATAGCGCCAAAATCCTCATCAAATAAAAACGGAACATATAAAAAATATATTTCGCAGTTCATGACACCGGACGGAAAGCCGTATCTGCCTATTATAGCAATTAATCCTTTTTCCGAAATGACGGTAACCGGTTCCGGCAAAATCAGAAGCTTTATTTTTTATTCCGGCGAATACGCCAACTTCTCCGACGGAGATATAAACGCGGTTGTCAACGGCACCAACATAAGCCTCTCGGCTCCCTGCCATATAATGAATGGAGAAGTATACCTTCCTGTTGATTTCTATACCACAGATATCATCGGTATTTCACTTGAAATCGATAAAAACGGATACTACATTCTCAGAAAGACCGCCGATAAGCTTGAATATACTCAGAAAACCGCTTCGGTTGAGGCCTCTATTCCTTTGACTTCGGAAATATCAGGCAACACGAAACCCGGCCGTCCAGACGATTTTTCAGATCCTGTCCCGAAGCCCGACTTCATTTCTAATCTCTCGGATTATGAAAAATACATGAATCCCGAAAACAGGGATGATTATTTGATTCTTGTAAACTCAACTCATTCTGTCAGCAACGATTATAAGCCGTCAGATCTGACCGATATCGCGGACACACGTAAAGACCGTGATGCTCAACAGATGTGTCTTGTCGCCGAAAAAGCTCTCGAGGCGCTTTATATCGAAATGCGAGCGAACGGCTTCACCGACGTTTCGGTCACCAGCGGATACCGCAGTTATTATACCCAGGAATACCTTTTCAACAACAGTGTAAATAGTATTATGAGCCGGGACGGCTGTTCCGAAGCCGAAGCGAAAAAGAAAGCCGCCGTCGGAACCGCGCCTCCGGGCACAAGCGAACACCAGACAGGTTTATGCTGTGATATGCATAATCTCGATACTGCCAAGCAGTCATTTGCCGATGAAGCAGCCGCCAAATGGCTTGCGGAAAACGCGCATAAGTTTGGTTTTATCCTGCGTTATCAGAAAGACAAGCAGGATATTACCGGCATTATGTTTGAACCGTGGCATTTCAGATATGTAGGACGGTATCACGCGACAAAAATGTATGAATACAAAATGTGTCTTGAAGAATATTTGGCAAAATACAAAAACAGTTGATTTGAATGTTTATAACTGAGATAATTAATAAAACGGCGATTAATTACCGCTTAAAGAGAGAAAAGCCTCTGGTATATGGGCTTTTCTCTCTTATAAAACGACTTATTTAAATGCCGTTTTAATAATTGCCGTTTAATCATCCATAACACTTGCTGAAGCTCAGTAAGTACTGTTTTTGATAGATGAGGAGCCGAACGACGACTTTGAAAAATAAAGAATATAAATCAGATATTATTTTTACTGAATACGGATATTCATATATTCCTTCCAATAATATTATGTCAAAGTGTGAAAAAGCATTTGCGGATAATTATAAAGTAAATCCATTTTTTGCACTGTATGAATTTGCATTCTCTGATGAGACTGATGATATCAATGATTCTGCGCTGATGTATTTCCATAATATTTCCTCAGAATTTATCAAAGCCGTCGCATCCGATTATTCCGTACAGCTTACGCGTCACTCGAATATTGTACCCAACGCTGAAATCTGTCAATGGCTGACAGATCAGCTTCCATATTCACTCGGTTCTGAAAATGTCACTCGCAAATGGTTTGAACACATATGGGAACAGCTCGGTTTTGTTTTTGATTCACAGATCGCAATTTATAATGGTACGGTCGGAGATTATATCAACAGCCGCAAAGCATCTCAGAATGTTATGGGACGCGTATATTTTCATCTTGTAGAGAATAAAAGTGAAAAATATCCGTTTGCTTTTCTTGCAACATACTGTAGTATGCGTGGAAAAAAATCCATTCAGGAGCCGCTTGGCTCCGCACTTGATGAATTCAAGGGCAATACTGATGAAATATTGAAGCTGCTGCCGACCGTGCTCCGCGCATCAGAAAAAAGTGATTTTATTTCTGAAATTATTAAAAGTGGAGAAATTTTTTCTCCTGTCGGACTTACAAGTAAAGAAGCATACGGCTTTTTAAATGAAATACCGCTTTATAACGAGTGCGGGATACTCTGTCGTATACCTGATTGGTGGAAAAAGCATTCCCGCCGCGCAGGAGTTATGGTCACAGCAGGCGACAAAGCACCGTCAAGAGTTGGCGCAGATGCTCTGATTGCTTTTAACGTGTCTTTAACACTTGACGGAGAGAAACTTTGTAAAGATGAGATCGCTGCCCTGCTTGCGTCGGCAGGAGGACTGGCATTCATTAAAGGCAAATGGGTCGAAGCCGATAATGATCATTTGAAAAAAGTGCTGGAAGCATATAAACGCGCCGAGGAATCGCTCTGTTCACATGATTTCAATTTTTTCGATGTTATGCGGATGCAGCTTGGATTAGATGATACAGGCATATCCGGTGACATATCATCCGGCAGTAACAGCATTACAAACGGCGAATGGCTGAATGATTTTCTAGTACAGATGCAGGCCGTATCGGCATATGAAAACATACCTGTAAGTAAAAATTTCAAAGCGGCACTTCGTCCGTATCAGTTGAGAGGGTATCACTGGCTTTATAACATGGAACAGCTTGGATTCGGCGCATGTCTGTCAGATGATATGGGACTTGGCAAGACAGTACAGGTAATAGCTTTGCTTGACAAAATGCGTGAAAACGGCTGTGGCATGTCACTTCTGATCATTCCGGCATCGCTTATCGAAAACTGGCAGAAGGAGCTTGCGCGTTTCGCACCATCAATAAAATTCCGGATTCTTCATAAAAGCTATGGGAATTATGAGATTAAAGAAAAAGATAACATAGACCTATACATCACAACCTACACGATGGTGATGCGGATTGATGACCTGAAGCTTCACAACTGGGAAGCTATTATTATTGATGAAGCACAGGCAATAAAAAATCCCGGAACAAAGCAGACAAAATCAATAAAACTGATACCGGCAAGGTTCAGGATCGCCATGACAGGTACACCTGTGGAAAATCGGCTTGCTGATCTGTGGTCAATTTTTGACTTTCTTGATCCCGGTATGCTCGGAACCTCAAAGGAGTTTTACAATTTCACCAAAAAACTGCGTATAAACGGCGATTACATAAAATTAAAGCAGGCGGTAAACCCATTTATCCTTCGCAGATTAAAAACCGATAAAGCAATTATATCAGATCTACCGGACAAAATCGAAATGAAAAACTATCCAAGTCTGAGCAAAAAGCAAATCGTACTGTATCAAGCCGTAGTAGATAATTTAGCTGGAAAGTTAGATGATACCCAAGGAATTGAACGCAAGGGTCTCGTTATTGCATCAATTATAAAGCTGAAACAGATATGTGATCACCCCGATTTGTACACAGGTCAGGGAATTTATGCCGACTCCGACAGCGGTAAATACGGGATACTCGCGGAACTTTGCGAAACAATCTCCGCTAAGATGGAACGCATGCTTGTTTTTACGCAATTCAAAGAAATGTGCGAGCCGCTTGACGAATTTTTAAATAGCTTATTCGGCAGAAAAGGTCTTGTGATTCACGGTGGTACAAGCATAAAAAAGCGTGGTGAAATCGTTAATCGTTTCAACAGCCGTGATGAATATATCCCATACATGGTGCTTTCGCTAAAGGCGGGCGGCGTCGGACTCAATCTGACAGGAGCCAATCATGTCGTGCATTTTGACCGCTGGTGGAATCCCTCTGTGGAAAACCAAGCGACTGACAGAGCATTCAGGATAGGACAAACCAAAAATGTAATCGTACACAAGCTGATAACAAAGGGAACAATAGAAGAAAAAATAGACACCATGATCGAAGATAAGAAAAAGCTTGCTGATGATATTCTGTCAGATACAGGTGAGAGCTGGATCACCGAGCTGCCGGCAGAACAACTCATGTCATTGTTCAGATTGGATGTGTAATCAATGGCGTATACTAAAAAAATGGCTGGATATAATCCGATATGTATAAAAGGACGTGCGATCGCAAAATCATGGTGGGGACAGGCATGGTGCAATAATCTTGAGCTGTACGCCGATTATGTTAACCGTATCGCCCGCGGAAAAGCATATGTGCGCAACGGAAGCGTAATACATCTTGCTATTGAAGGCGGGACCGTTACGGCAAAGGTACAGGGATCAAAAGCACGTCCGTATAACGTCAGTGTGAATATCTCACCGATGAGCGTACCCGATTGGGACAGAATAAAATGTCTGTGTCAAAATAAGATCGGAAGCCTGACTGAGCTTGCGGAAGGAAAATTCCCGGCAGAATTTGCTGTGCTCTTTACGCAGAAAAACAGCAGGCTGTTTCCTTCGCCTAAAGAAATAAAATTTTCGTGTTCATGCCCTGACTGGGCATGCATGTGTAAGCATGTCGCAGCGGTTTTATATGGTATCGGTGCACGTTTTGATGATGATCCCATGCTCTTCTTTACGCTGCGCGGCATAGATGTAAACGATCTGATTAAAAGAAGCATAAACGATAAAGTTAATACCATGCTGGCATCAGCCGGAAAAAGAACCGAACGTACACTTGAGAATATCGATATCTGCGCACTTTTCGGTGATGATATTGTGTTATGATCCTCCTATATTTGTGTAAAATTTATCTTGACGAATCCATAAGCTTATGATATACTAACTGAGTTAAAACTTAATATGCGGGTATGGCGGAACTGGCAGACGCGCTAGATTCAGGTTCTAGTGATCGCAAGGTCATACAGGTTCAAGTCCTGCTACCCGCACCAACTATGTCGCAGAGAATTGATACAATGCTTGTATTCGTTCTCTGCGACATTTTTATGCCCGAAAACGCCGTATTTGCAGGCTTTTCGGGCTGTTTTTGTGTTTGGCTGTGAGCGTCGAAAGTCACAGCGGACATTGATTTCAGCCTTTGAAACACCGATTTTCCTTTCATTCGTCGCTGCCCCTCCGACAAATCGTTAACGAGCAGTATTTTGGTGCATTTTTTGCGCTTTGGTGCATCTTTGGTGCAAATCGAATTTTCACACTTCATCTGCGTAAGCAACGTAATAAAAAAGCTCCCCGCATCGCTTTCGACGCAGGGAGTCTATGCCCATCGCTTATTCAATTTCGCTGCCGTCCATCAGGGTGAACACCAGACGTCCGTCGGCGTGAACAGTCGCCTTTTCCACGACCGCCAACCACAGGCGCTCGTCAAATTTCGTAAGCGACCCGCGCTGCTGCTCCATCGTGTCAATAAACGCTGTGAGCACCGTGCGCTGGATTTTTCGTTTTTCCTTTTCAGCTTTCAACTCGGCGATGTGCTTTACCACCGCATCGTACTTTGACACAAGCTCCTCCTGCCGCTTTTTATACGCTTTCTGATCCTGCGCCGCCGACGCGTTTTCAGCGATGTGCTTGCGGTTCATTTCGATAAGCACCTCGGCTTCTGCGTTCTTTGCCGCAAGCTCATCGTCAATGGCGGCGCTGTCAAAAAGGTCGGCAAGCGCCAACCGGCACTCACGGATAACCTCATCGGTAATGTCCTGCATACCGTTCCACGCCCGAATGAAGCGCTCCTTTATTTCATCCTCGGTCAAATGTGGCGTGGCACATTTCTCGCCCTTTTTGAACTTGCTGTTGCATTGCCATATCACGCGGCGGTATTTGTCGGTTGAGTGCCACACCTTCGAGCCATAGAAACCGCCGCAATCGCCACAGACCAGCTTCGCTGAAAAGCAGCTCTTACAATTATAGCTGCGCCCTAATGCCTTACGCCGTGCGAACTCCGCCTGTACCATTTCGAAGTCCTCGGCGTCAATGATTCCATCGTGACTGTCCGTAACATAAAACTGAGGAACTTCACCCTCGTTCGGCTTCATCTTCTTTGTCAGGAAATCCGTCGTGAAGGTCTTTTGAAGAAGCGCGTCG